>JBIKJM010000107.1:0-5626 GCA_044360985.1 Sediminibacterium sp.
GATTCGTTTTTAAATTTTTATAGACTATTTCATTGCCTCCACTTGCTCTTCTATACACACTTACCTGGGCTCTATTGAAACTGTAATTGTTCTTAAAATACTGCGACTCTTCTAATTTAAATGGCTTATCTAAATTTGATTTTTTTTCTTTCTGCCCTTTCTTGGTTTTGGAAAATTCTTCTCCTTGTGGAGGTCCGCCCATCCTTGCATTCATTTCCTTATAACGTATCGTAAATGCATTCGCACCCATAAAAGAGAAATTCTCTTTTAAGCTTTGGTTCATAGCAGAGATGGCAGTAATAATTCCAATAAGCGCCATGATACCAAAAGCAATAATTGCAACGGTAATACTAGTTCTTAGCTTATTACCCTTTACGGTGCGCCAAGCCAATACAAATGAGTCCTGTAAGGTCATAAAATCTATTTATCTGTTCCTAAAGGTAGCACAGATTGGATAAGGTACCACCTTATATACGAATCTATTTGAGGAACGGCTAAAAGTAAAGATAAGAGAGGAATACATTGGGTAAAATGCCTAATCCAAGTATCAAAATTGCAAAAACAAGTAATTTATACTTATATCCTTGCTCCACTTCATGCATTGCAGGTTCTCCTTCCACAAAATACATGGCTTGGATTAATTTGAAATAATAGTAGACACTAATAGCAGCAAAAAGAATGGCTACAACCACCAACCAAAGCCCAATGCCTGATTGTACAGCAGCGTTGAGCATATAATATTTGGCAAAGAAGCCACCAGTGAGTGGAATACCTGCTAATGACAATAAGAAAATAGTTGTCATTGCCGCTAATAATGGTTCTTTTTTAGCTAAACCATTGAAGGCTTCAAAACTATAGTCCTTCATTTTTATTAATACTCCAAATAAACCAATACTTGCAACTGAATAAGCCATGATATAAAGTAGGATACCTTCGTTGGCAAAATTAGTTGGGCCATACAATGCAAAAAGCATAAAACCAACTTGAGCGATGCTAGAATATGCCAGCATACGCTTTACACTACGCTGAAAAACAGCTGTGATATTACCTACAAATAAAGTGGAGATTAAAACAAAAGTTAATAATAGTTCCCATGAATAACCAAGCGCTTTAAATTGACTATGAAATAAAACTACAAATGCAATGATTGCTGTGGCTTTGACAATTGTCGCCATAAAGGAAGTGAATACTGTTGGCGCGCCATCATACACATCTGGTGTCCAGAAATGAAATGGTGCTGCAGAAACTTTAAAATTAAATGAAACAAAAATTAAAATCAATCCTGCAGACTGCATGAGTTGTTCTTTTGTCATTCCAATTGCCGAATCCAAGTTTGGGGGAACTAATTTGAATGTGCCTGTTGCACCATAGATAAATGTAATGCCTAATAAAAAAATGCCTGTAGAAAAGGCGCCCATTAAAAAATACTTCAATGCCGCTTCGTTACTGTTCAAGTTCTTTTTATCTGCGCCAGTTAAAATATATAAAGGAATGGATAAAATTTCAACACCTATAAATAACATCAATAAATTATTGAAAGAAGTAAGGATACTAGCACCACATAGGATAAAGAAAAATAAAGCATAAAAATCTGCTGCATGGTTGCCGATTTTTGCAATCTCATCTCCATTTAACCAAACATATAAGAAAGTTAATATAAATAAAATGGTATTCACATATAAACCAAACTGTGTAAAGGAAAGTAATCCCTTAGAATCTACTGGAATAATATAAATGCCATTTAATTGTAAGGCATTGGCTATAATTAAGGCCAAGAGTCCTACCAATGCAATGCGTGTATGCGTTTTCTCATTGTCAAAGATCCAAGAAGCAAACATCATTAATACACCTAATAAAGCCGAAGCAATAATTGCGTTCATTATAAATTCATTTAATTATTTGATAAACAATTGTTGTAATGTATCTGCAGTTAAATCAAATAAAGGAGCAGGATACACTCCAGAAATGATCACCACAACCAACAAAACGATCAACACAAACTGTGCAGGCATATTTGGTGCTTGCATCTTACTCATTTTCTCACTCACTTCACCATACGCACATTTTTGAACCATATTCAATGTGTAAATAGCTGCCAATACAACACTTACGCCCGCAGCAGCAGCAATCCAAGGTTTAAATTGGAATAAACTATTCAACATTAAAAACTCACCTACAAATGCATTAGTAAGTGGTAATGCGATATTGGCAAAGGCAAATCCTACAAGCAAAATACCCAAGGTTGGGTTTTGTTTAGCAAGCCCCCCCATCTCTTTTAAAGACCTTGTGCCTGTTTGTTGCTCAATGATGTCGGCAATAATCCAAAGACCTAATACATTCACGCCATGCGAGAATAACTGTATCAAAACACCTTGAGTACCAATTTCATTATTAGCAAATAAAGCTGCACTCATCAATCCAATATGCGCAATAGAAGAGTATGCAATCAGTCGCTTCATATCGTCCTGACGTATTGCAATAAATGATGCGTATAAAATTCCAATCACAGAAAGGATCACTACAAAATTTGAATGTGCACTAAATGCATTTGGGAACAATGGCATTAGCCATCTCATTACACCATACAAGCCCATTTTAACCATCACTGCACTCAATACCATTGTTACTGCTGTAGGTGACTGTTCGTAGGCATCTGGCTGCCATGTATGTAAAGGGAAGATGGGCATCTTAATTGCAAAAGCTGTAAAGAATAGAGCAAATGCAGTTAATTGTTGCCCAGCACTTAAACTAGCTTGTTTGAATGATTGTATCGCGAAGCTTTGATCAGCAGTATGTGTGTATACCAAAATAATGCCAATCAACATAAATAAAGACCCCAAGAAAGTATAAATGAAGAATTTAAAAGTCACCGCAACACGCTTCTCTCCTCCCCAAATTGAACAAAGAAAATACACCGGAATCAATGCTAGTTCCCAGAAAAAATAAAACAACAAAGCATCACCCGCTAAAAACACACCCAATAATCCTGTTTGTGTAAATAACATCAATGATAAAAATTGAGCCCTATTTTTTATTTCATTTTTTGAAGTAGACATGAAGATGGCAGGAAAACTAATACCTGTCAATAAAAGTAAAATTTTAGATAAGCCATCTGCTGTTAAAACAAATCTTGCATTGATACTTGGTATCCAGCTAGCATCAAAATTTGCTGCACCATTGAACGCAATATTGAATGCCAAAGCCAATGTCATACCACTTGATGCAATCGCAATATAGTTTGCCTTTTCATTGTGTTTAACAAAAAGCAAAATGATTGCTGCGATAAACGGAATAGATAGAATTGAAAGTAATAACATTATTGCTATGAATTTATTGAATCAATTTATGAAAGAAACGAATGATGGTAAGATCGTTAAACCAGATAAGGAATAATAAAACGATACTTAACACCATAAATAAAATATAATACCCTACTTGGCCGCTCTGTATTAAACGTGTTTGTCTTGCTCCGTACTGCACTAATTTTCCAGTGCCATTCACAACGCCATCAATGACATTTTTCTCCACCACTTCTTTCAAGAAGCCAGCAAAACGATTCAATGGTTGTACTATTATATTTTCATATAACTCGTCCACCAACCACTTATTATATAAGAATTTACCCAATGCGGTTTGTGGCTCGCCGTCTGCTTGTTTGCTGTATTTGCCAATGGCAATCAACAATGCAACTAATGCTATGGCAACAGAAGTTCCCATTAAAATCCACTCTGTGGTATGGGATAAATGCAATACGTGTTCGGTACCTATGATGCTTGATAAATGATGGCTTAACCAATGATGTCCGCCTAGTATTTCTGGCACGCCCATCGCACCACCCACAGCACTTAAAACTGCTAAGATGATTAATGGCAAGGTCATACTAATTGGGCTCTCATGTAAATGACTTGCCTGTGCTTCTGTACCTCTAAATTGTCCCAAGAAAGTAGTTGCATATAAACGGAACATATAAAATGCAGTCATCGCAGCACCAATCAATCCAAGGAACCAATAAATTGGATTTTTTGCATAGGCCGCAGCTAAGATCTCATCTTTAGAGAAGAACCCACTAAACGGAGGTACTCCAGCAATGGCGATACATCCAATTAAGAAAGTTAAATGTGTGATAGGTAATTTGGATTTCAATCCGCCCATCTTGCGTATATCCTGCTCATGGTGCATGGCATGAATCACAGAACCAGCAGCCAAGAACAATAATGCTTTAAAGAAGGCATGTGTGATCACATGGAATACGGCTCCTGAATATGCACCTACACCTAAGCCAAGAAACATATAACCTAATTGACTTACTGTAGAATAAGCCAATACTTTTTTAATATCATTTTGTTTGATCGCTATTGTAGCAGCTAATAAAGCTGTACTGATACCAATGATCGCAACCACTGTTTGTGCAATCTCACTATGGGTATAAAAAATATTTGTTCTAGTGATCATATAGATACCCGCTGTCACCATCGTTGCAGCGTGGATCAATGCAGAAACTGGAGTTGGACCAGCCATCGCATCAGGCAACCAAGTATACAATGGAATTTGTGCACTCTTACCCATTGCACCTACAAATAATAATAATGTAATTGCTGTAATATCTGTACTTGATAATTTTGCTAAACTTTCTGCAGTTAACACTTCGCCATAACTCACTGTGCCTAATTTCACGATCAACCAAAAAATAGCTAATAAAAAACCTAAGTCACCAATTCTGTTCATGATAAATGCTTTCTTAGCAGCATTGTTGTAAGTGGTATTCGTAAACCAATAACCAATCAATAAATAAGAACATAGTCCTACACCCTCCCATCCAATAAACATGATCACATAATTATCTCCCAATACCAATAAAAGCATCGAGAAGATAAATAAGTTTAAATAGGCAAAATAGCGCGCATAATGGGGTGCCGTCTCCTCATGCATATAGGCCGTAGAATATAAATGAATCAAAGTACCCACACCCGTGATCACTAATAAAAACAAACTTGACAAAGCGTCCACTCTAAAGTCAAAAGGAATCTTAACAGTGCTTGTGTTAATGAAATCAAAATAATGCACAACAATTGCACCTTGCTCTTGCACATTCCAAAAGGCCAATACACTAAAGATAAAAGAAGCAAAAATATACCCTGTAGCTTGTATCGCTATTGTCTTTTTGCTCCAAATATTACGACCCAACCCATTGAGTAAAAACCCAACTAAAGGCCATAAAACGATCAATCCTATTATTGTTTTCATGCGGAATTAATTCTTTAATCTGTTTAAGAAATTGATGTCTACAGAATGCGTATTGCGATACATCATTACAATGATGGCCAATCCAACACTCACTTCTGCCGCTGCGACCACCATAATGAAGAATACAAAAATTTGTGCATCAATACCTGCTGTGGTATTGGCTGCGCTTTGCAAAGCTGCTCCGTGGTACATTTTTGAAAATGCCACTAATAATAAGTTCACTGCGTTTAACATTAATTCAATGCACATAAACACGATGATTGCGTTACGGCGTGTTAACACCCCGACAACACCAATGCTAAACAAAGTCAAACATAAAATGATATAATACTGTATAGACATCTCTAATGATTTTATTTATAATTATTTTTTTCCAATGATG
>JBIKJM010000108.1:0-5613 GCA_044360985.1 Sediminibacterium sp.
TCTATATTTCTCAAAAAACACCCTTTTACCAAGGGAAATATATAAAAAGAATGCAAAAATAAAATTACATTTATATCCTCATCCTAATGATTTCAATATATGTATTCACCACTAAATAGACGAACGTTACTGAAACAAGTTGTATCTGGCTCTGCAGCGATGGCTGCTGGTTTGGTATTACCTGATCAAGTGAAAGCACAAGTAGAAAATAGATCAACTCTTCCAACAGATTCTGTTAATTTAAAAGGCAATATCAACCATAGCGTATGTAGATGGTGTTACAGTGATATGAGTTTAGAAGATTTATGCAAGGAAGTAAAACGTATTGGGTTCAACGCGATTGATTTACTGAAACCCAGCGAATGGGATACCGTAAAAAAGTATGGCATCGAATGCTCTATGTGTTATACTGCTGGTGAAACAAGTTTGACAAAAGGCTGGAACAATCCTGTTCATCATCCTTGGTTGATTAAAGATTATCTGGAAGCAATTCCTTTAGTAGCCGCAGCTGGGTATAAAAATTTAATTTGTTTTTCGGGTAATAGAAATGGCATGGATGATGTAACTGGTATGAAAAATTGCGTTGAAGGATTAAAACAAATTATGCCATTAGCCGAAGCAAAAGGTGTCACAATTCATATCGAATTATTCAATTCAAAAGTAGACCACAAGGATTATATGGGTGACAAATCTGCATGGGGTATCGAACTCTGTAAACAAATAGGCTCCCCAAATTTTAAAATTCTTTTTGATATTTATCATATGCAGATAGATGAAGGAGATATCATTCGATCTATTCAAGACAGTCATGCTTTTTTTGGTCATTATCATACTGCAGGTGTGCCAGGCAGACATGAATTAGATGATCGCCAGGAATTAAATTATCCAGCGATCATGCGTGCGATCAAAGCCACTGGTTACAATGGTTATGTAGCGCATGAATTCATAGCAACGAGTCCAGATAAAATTGGTTCACTCAAGCAAGCTGTAATAGTTTGTGATATTTAAATATGCTTTTTTAATTCAATTATAACAACTCATAATTTTTACAATGGCCGAACAACAATATGATGCAATCGTAGTAGGTTCTGGAATAAGTGGTGGATGGGCTGCTAAAGAACTTACTGAAAAAGGACTGAAAGTCTTAATGCTAGAGCGTGGAAGAAACATCGAGCATATCAAGGATTATGTCAATGCAGATAAAGAAGCATGGGACTTTCCACATAGAGGCGGCAGAACGCAGCAGATGATTGAAGATTATCCTGTGTTGAAACGTGATTATCCATTGAATGAAACAAATTTAGATTACTGGTGCTCTGACAAAGAACATCCCTATACAGAAACAAAACGATTTGATTGGTTTAGAGGTTACCATGTGGGTGGACGTTCTTTAATGTGGGGTCGACAATCTTATCGTTGGGCCGATATTGATTTTGAAGCGAATGCAAAAGATGGTATTGCTGTTGATTGGCCAGTGCGTTATAAAGATATTGCGCCATGGTACGATTATGTAGAAAAATTTGCAGGGATTAGTGGTAACAGGGATGGCATAGATGTATTGCCTGATGGCCAGTTCTTGCCACCAATGGAATTAACTTGTGTAGAGAAAGATGTAGCTGCAAGAATTAAAGAAATATATAAAGGTAGTCGCCATTTAATCATTGGCCGAACGGCTAACATTACTGTGCCACATGAAGGTCGTCCAGGATGTCAGTTCAGAAATAAATGTTGGTTGGGTTGTCAGTTTGGTGGTTATTTCAGTACGCAATCTTCTACTTTACCAGCTGCGATGGCAACAGGAAATTTAACTTTAAGACCTTTTTCTATTGTGACCGAAATTAAATATGACAAAGATAAAAAACGTGCGACTGGCGTAACAGTATTAGATGCAGAGACGAATAAAACAATTGAGTACAAAGCAAAAATAATATTTGTAAATGCCTCAACTTTAAATAGCACCTGGCTCTTGATGAACTCTGCTACAGATGTTTGGGAAGGTGGATTAGGAAGTAGTAGTGGTGCTTTAGGTAAATATTTAATGGACCATCATTTAGGCAATCGCGCTGGAGGAACTATAGATGGTTACGAAGACAAATACACATTTGGTCGTCGTGCCAATGGTTTCTATATCCCAAGATTTAGAAATCTTGGAGATGAAAAGCGTGATTATATTAGAGGATTTGGTTACCAAGGTGGCGCTAATAGAGCAGGATGGGGTCATGATGTGGCCGAAGTGAGTATTGGTGGAAAATATAAAGATGCATTGACAGAGCCAGGAGGATGGTCTATTGGGATGATGGGCTTTGGTGAAATGTTACCAGATGAAACGAATAAAGTGACTTTAGATAAAACTAAACAAGATAAGTGGGGATTAAATGTTTTGAATATTGATTGCGAGTTGAAAGAAAACGAAATCAAAATGCGTAAAGACATTTTAGAAGATGCAAAAGAAATGTTAGAACGCGCGGGTGCTAAGAATGTAGAAGGTTTTGAAGGAGACGGAACACCAGGTAGAGGTATTCACGAAATGGGTACAGCGCGTATGGGTAGAGATCCTAAAACTTCTGTATTGAACGGCAACAATCAAGTTTGGGACGCACCAAATGTATTTGTGACAGATGGCTCTTTCATGACTAGTGCAAATTGTGTGAACCCTTCATTAACTTACATGGCATTTACTGCTAGAGCAGTGGACTTCGCTGTATCAGAATTGAAAAAAGGAAACTTGTAATTTAATTTTAAAAATATTTTATGATAAACAGAAGAGAAGCCCTTTCAAGAGTTGCCATTATTATGGGTGGAACTGTATTAGGTGCAGAAGCTTTCTTGACAGGTTGTAAAACCAATACCAAGGGTGTCACTTTCTCCCAAGCAGATATTGACTTTTTAAATGAAGTAGGAGAAACTATTTTGCCTGCAACCGATACCCCTGGCGCAAAAGCTGCTAATGTAGGCGCTTTCATGCAAATCATGGTGAGTGATTGTTATGAAGCAAAGGATCAAGAAATATTTATGAAGGGTATGGAGGAGTTGAAATTTAAAGCTTCAAAAGCTACAATGGGGAAAGCTTTTATGGAAGCAACACCAGAAGAGCGTACTGCTTTCTTGACTCAATTAGATAAAGAAGCAAAGGAGTACCAAAAAAATAAAAAACAAGATGATCCTACACATTATTTTACCATGATGAAGCAATTGACTTTATCTGGCTTGTTTACATCAAAAATTGGTGCAACAGAAGTATTGAGGTTTGTCGCTGTTCCTGGAAAGTTTGAAGGTTGTGTTCCTTACACTAAAGGAGAAAAAGCTTGGGCAACTTAATAGGGGGGGGATCATTTATTTTATTTAATAGGTTTACAATTTTATTTTATGTCAAATTCAAGAAGAAGTTTTATACGCGGTGCCGCCTTAACAAGTGTGGCATTGTCGATGCCATTTAAAAATGAGTTAATGGCGATGGCTGCTAATTCAAAGCCATTTGCTTTACAGTTATGGTCCATTAAGGATGCTTTATACAAAGATACCAAGGGGGTTTTAAAGCAAATTGCTTCGAATGGTTATAAATCAATTGAAGGCTTTGAAGGGGACTTAGGATTATTCTGGGGAATGAAGCATACAGAATTTAAAAAAGTGATGGATGATTTAGGAATGAATTTTATTTCATCTCATTGTGAACATACTGATGAACTTAAATCATTCGAACTTAAAGTTGCTCAAGCAAGTGAAATTGGAATGAAGTATTTAATTTGTCCAAATAAGGGAGCACAACCTAGTATTGATCATTACAAAAAAATTGCAGACGAATTCAATGCATGCGGTGCAATTGCAAAAAAACACGGCATTCGTTTCGCATATCACAATCATGAATATTCTTTTATTCCAATGAATGGTATTTTGCCTCAGGATATCTTTATGAAAAATACAGATCCTGCTATTGTTGATTTTGAAATGGATTTATATTGGACTAGAGTTGCAGGCATTAATCCAATAACTTATATGGATCAATTTCCAAATCGTTTTAAATTAGTACATGTGAAAGATTTCATTAAATCTAATACTCCCGAAGGCCATGAATCTTGCATTGTTGGCAAAGGCACGATTGATTATAAAAACTTATTACCAGCAGTAGCAAAGCGTGGTGTAAAACATATGATTGTTGAACAAGAAGCGTATGCCGGAACCAATGAGTTGGATGCTGCTAAGGACAATGCAGCATATATGAAAACATTAAAATGGTAATTATAAAAGAGTACCTCTTTCTTTTATATCCAAAATTGCGTTATACAATGCATCTAGATCTTCCACAGTATTGAAGGCATTTATGGAATATCTTAGATAGACATCGTTCCCTTGACGCATAATAGGCACTTCTATTTGATAATCAAGAAATAAGGTCCTTTGTAATTTTTCTGGGTCAGAGGTATGAATTGGGATGCTAATCATTTGTCCAATCCATTCACTATTGAGTGGACAAATTGGTTGACTATTCAATAAAGTAAAAAATCTTGGAGCATGTTCTAATACCATTTCATGACATTTTCTTCCAACAGCTTTCCAATTATGTTGCTCCATGAATTCAATACAAGTAGCGACGGTTAAGAAAGCTGAAAAGTCCCTGGTACCAATCATTTGGTGGTAGTCTAGGAAATTGGAATGCGATGGCTTTGCAGCTTGGTAACCCCAACTTACAATCATTGGATCACAGATGGGCTGTACCGACTTTGCTGCGTATAAAAAAGAACATCCTTTTGGTGCCATCATCCATTTATGACATGCGCCAGTATAAAAATCTGCCTGAATGGAACTAAGGTCCAATGGGATATGTGCAGGTGCGTGTGCGCCATCAACAATAGTGATTAACCCTTTTTCTTTAGCGATCGCACAAATTTCTGCTGCTGGTAAAATCAATCCAGTTGCACTGGTGATATGACTTATGAAAATGGCTTTTGTTTTTTCATTACATCCCTTGAAAAAATCTTCTATGAATTTTTCTTTAGTAGTAATGGGAAGATTGATTTTTTGTCTTCTATATGTAGCGCCTTTTTTCTTACAATAATATTCCCATGTTCTATCACAAGCACCATATTCAATATCTGTAGCCAAAATTTCATCACCCGCTTCTAAAGGAAAACTCTTAGCAATCATGTTGACTGCAAAGCTTGGATTGGTTACATAGACCAAATCATCTTTGTCTACACAGTTTAAAAACTTAGCCAAAGCAGCTCTTGAATCTGCAAGGTATTGGTAGCCATCAAATGCGATAAACTGCACAGGCTCTGCTTCTAAAACCCTTTGCCATGCTTGGTATTTTTCGAAAATTGGCTTTGGTGTTGCACCAAAAGACCCGAAATTCAAAAAATGAATATCAGGTCTTAATAAAAATTGATCTTTTAATAAATCCATAGTTATTGATTATGAACCTAAGCTCCAACCTTCACGATAAGTACGTTTTACAAACTGATTCGCTAAGTCAAAATTGGTGATCTTCATATTTGGCCCATCCCATAGCAACTGAATATTTCTTCCAGGATAGGTAGCCGATCCTTTTGAATCTTTCACAATGATATCATAAGAACGAATGGCTAAATTACCCATTAATACAGATTCTGTTAAAGG
>JBIKJM010000109.1:0-5550 GCA_044360985.1 Sediminibacterium sp.
TACACGTTGCACTTTTTCTACTTCATAATAGGCATAGTCTCCGGTGTAAAAATTTAATTGTTGTTGGTATACTTCAACAATTTTATTCACCATTTTATTTAGGAAGTACTTATCGTGACTCACAATCACCACGCTACCTTTATAATGCAATAAATATTTCTCTAACCATTCAATACTTGGTAAGTCTAAGTGGTTGGTAGGTTCATCTAGTAAAAGCACATCAGGTGCTTGTAAAATCATTTTGGCCAATAACACACGCATTCTCCAACCTCCACTAAATTCTTTGTAGGGACGTGTTAAATCTCTATTGGTAAAACCTAGACCATGTAATACTTCCTCGGCTTTATGTTCAATATTATAGCCATCCAACACATCTAGTTCATGTAATGCATCCGTGTATTTAATCAATATATCATTGTCTTCGGGGTTGGCTTCTAAGGCGATACCTAGTGCCTCAATTTCTTTTTCTAAGGCACGCACTCTTTCAAATGCGCCTAATGCGACTTCTGTGATGGTTTCACTTGTATCAAAACTCAATAAATCCTGGTGTAAATAGCCAATCGTGGTGTCTCTGCCTTTTTCTACCGTCCCTTTTGAAGGGGTGTATTGTCCAACCAAAAGCTTTAATAGGGTTGATTTTCCTGTTCCATTGTAACCAATTAATCCAATTCTTTCGCCCGGCTGGATGTGCCAAGTGGCATCCGTTACGATGGCTCTAGCCCCAAACTCAAAAGTTACATTTTGTAATCCTATTAACATATTATTTCAATTCTGTGCGCAAAGTTACAGAGATGTGGTGGCTATTTATGCATATTTTTGAAAAAAATGTATATGCTTAGATTGCTCATACTTCTTTTAGTGATTTTCGGAATTGATTGTGGGAATAAGTCAAATGAAACAACAGATAAACTTACCACCAAATTTTCGGGTCTAAGACATGATCCAAATTTGGATCAACAAATTCAACCTTTATTGAACCAATATTTTGCTGTCATGGCGCATTTGCAAGAACAGGACAGTGTCAATTTGCAATTATATGGCACAAATATGATCTTGCTAGTAGATAGTTTGATCCAACAGGATTTATCGATTGACACAGCGACTCAAAATAAGGCTGTACAAGGTTTAATGAATATTCAAAACGAAATGGCCGCTATTTTAATTGAATCCAATCCATATGAGCGCGTCATGGGTGCACAAATGTTAAGCTTGCAGTGGATTGAGTTCTTGGCTTCTATTGGCTATCAAAAGCAAACAATCTATATTTTCAGAGACAATGAAGAAAATTGTTGGATGGGGTTGAAAAATAAAGGGACCAACCCATATCAAAGCCAGATGGATGTGCAATACCAGCCAATTCAAATATTACAGGAACTCAATTAAGGATATTCACTAGGGGAAACAACTAGGAGGATCAACTAGGGGGTGAACTAGTCTGGAATTAGAGGCTCATAGACAATCAATATTTTAGCATTGATTTTATTGGTAGAAGTAATAAAATATTCCTGTCTAACCTTGCCGTCTTTAAATAAAAGTAATGCAGTATTAGGGGGTACTGTGCCCATATTATGTGCTACAATGATGACTTCGTGCTCCCTCAAGTTTTCAGTAAAATCAAATTCGAGGTGGATCGCTTTGTAGCTTAATCTTTTTTTGTTAACCAATAATTTCTTGTTGTCAAAAACAATGATTGTATCATTGTCAATGGTTCCATTGTCAAATAAATCGAGGCTAATTTTTTTACTATTGGTAATGATTTTTTTAACCAATTTATTTTCTCTTCCCACCAATACCCAAGCCAGATTGATGGGCTGATTGCGAATTGAATTCTGAGTAATTGTATTGGTAGAGATAACTTCATTTTCAACAATTACTTCGTCTGTAGCTGTCTCTGTAGTTGGATTTACGGTATTTGTTGAATTGGTATTTTCTGCGGAAGCTATCAATTTACTGGTCGAATTAGATGTATTTTTTGTTGTAGAAGACAAACTTTGTTTATCCAATAAAGTTGTTGATGGCTTGAATTTTGCCTGCGTATTTTGGGCGGTTACTATTTTTGTTTTTTGGGTATCTGTTTTTTTATTTTCTACCTTCGTATTTTTAATACTTAATAAGCTTGGCACTTTTTCTAAAAAAACTTTCCCGCTACCGCAATTTCTTTTGCCATTCACGGACGTGGACATATAACTACCTTCTAAAATTTCATGTCCATCCATATTTTTATAGGTTAAAAAATTGGACATCAAACAAGCCTCAAGTTCATTGGCTATTTTTATTTGATCAAAACTAGTTTCATCAATTTGTACTAATTGTGTACGAAGACTATGGCTTCCTTTTGCAAAAGCACTTGCATAAAACTGATCACCTTTCTTGGTAATGGTTTGTGCCGTAATTTGATGACTTGCATTCTCTTTAATCACCAGCTCGTAGGTATAATTGTTGATCAACACATCTCCATTGGCAATAAAACTACCCTGCCACCTACCTGTTAAGTTTTGGGCACTTAATTGGGTAAAAAATATGCATGAAAAGAGGAGTAGGGTTGACCTTGTCATAAAATGATTAGAACTTTAAATTTAAGTATTAATCTAAGTATAAACAAGCATCCTTTTTTTTGTTATCTTTGTAGCTATATATTTATTCGTACAAACATGGTTCAAATTCAATTTCCAGACGGGGCAGTAAGATCCTTTGAAAAAGGTATCACTGCATTAGGTATCGCTAAATCAATTAGTGAGGGCTTGGCAAAAAAAGTATTAGCTGCTTCTATCAATGGCGAAGTTTGGGATGCAACGCGTCCAATTCATCAAGATGCAGCGTTAAAATTATTGACATGGGATGACGCCGATGGCAAAAATACTTTCTGGCATTCTTCTGCCCATTTGCTTGCAGAAGCGGTAGAAATGCAATTTCCAGGAGCTAAATTTTGGGTCGGACCTGCATTAGAAAAAGGGTTTTATTATGATATAGATTTAGGAGGGAAGACTATTAAGGAAGAAGATGTTGTTTTATTGGAGCAGAAAATGAATGAATTGGCAAAGAAAGCCAATGATTATATCCGTAAGGAAATGTCAAAGCCCGAAGCAGTGGCTTATTTTACCGAAAAGGGGGATGAATACAAACTAGATTTATTGTCTGGATTGCAAGATGGCACCATTACTTTTTATACACAAGGCGGCTTTACAGATTTATGCCGTGGGCCACATATTCCAAATACAAGTGCGATTAAGGCCATCAAAATCACCAATATTGCTGGTGCTTTTTGGAAAGGGGATGAAAAAAATAAAATGTTGACGCGTGTTTATGGCGTGACTTTCCCGAATCAAAAGGAATTGGATGAGTACTTATTATTATTAGAAGAAGCAAAGAAAAGAGATCACCGAAAATTAGGAAAAGAACTAGGCATTTATACGATGGATGATGATGTTGGACCAGGACTTCCTTTGTGGATGCCAAATGGTACAATCATCATTGAAGAATTAGAACGCCTTGCAAAAGAGACCGAGGAAGCTGCCGGATATAAGCGTGTGGTGACGCCACATATCGCTAAAGAGAGCATGTATATTACGAGTGGTCACCTGCCTTATTACCAAGATAGTATGTTCCCTCCAATGGAATTGGATGGCACGAAATATTATTTGAAAGCAATGAATTGTCCGCATCATCATAAAATTTTTGATGCAGAGCCAAAGAGCTACAAAGACATGCCAATAAGACTTGCAGAGTATGGTACCTGTTACCGTTATGAGCAATCGGGTGAATTATTTGGATTGATGCGTGTGCGTTGTTTGCACATGAATGATGCGCATATCTATTGTACTAAAGAACAATTTGCACAAGAATTTAGAGCTGTGAATGACATGTATTTGAAGTACTTTAATATTTTTGGCATTGACAAATATGTGATGCGATTGAGTTTACATGATCCAGCAAAATTGGGACAGAAATACATCAACGAACCTGAGTTGTGGTTAGAAACAGAGGAAATGGTGCGTCAGGTATTGATTGAAACAGGCACTCCATTTGTGGAAGTACAGGACGAAGGTGCTTTCTATGGACCAAAAATTGATGTACAAATTTGGAGTATCATAGGAAGAGAGTTTACATTGGCGACCAATCAAGTGGATTTTGCACAAGGAAAACGATTCAATTTAAGTTTCACTAATAAAGACAATGAACCAGAAACGCCATTGATTATTCATCGCGCACCTCTAGGCACACATGAACGCTTTATTGGATTCTTATTAGAGCATTATGCTGGTAAATTCCCTGTTTGGTTGGCACCATTGCAAGCTAAAATTTTGCCAATCAGCGATAAGTTTATGCCATATGCCCAAGAGGTATTGGCTGAATTGCGTAAAGCAGGTGTTCGTGCCGAGATTGATGATAGAAATGAAAAAATTGGTAAAAAAATCCGCGATACTGAATTGATGAAAGTACCTTATATGCTTGTGATTGGAGAAAAAGAGATGACTGAGGGTCAATTATCTATCAGAAGACAAGGCAAAGGAGATTTAGGTATGATGGATAAAACCGCCTTTATTTCTCAAATCCACCAAGAAATAGTGGAAAGAAAGGCACCTGAAGCATAACATTGACTATCTTTACAAACTTAAACAACGTTTTAACAATTAATGGCATTACCGAACAGAGGACCAAGATTTAACCCAAGGTTTCAAAGACAACAAGAACCTGAACACCGTATTAATGATCGTATTAGAGTACCAGAAATACGACTGGTTGGTGAGAATATCACCGTAGGCGTTTACAACACACAAGATGCGCTAAAAATAGCTGCTGAACAGGGTTTAGACTTAGTTGAGATCTCTCCAACTGCCAATCCTCCAGTATGTAAAGTCATTGATTATAAAAAGTTTCTTTACGAAAAAAAGCGTAAAGAAAAAGAGATGAAAGCCAACTCAAAACAATCAGAGATTAAAGAGATTCGTTTCACACCAGGTACAGATGATCATGACTTTGATTTCAAAGCAAAACACGCCGAGAAGTTTTTACAAGACGGAAATAAGGTAAAAGCTTATGTTCAATTTAAAGGTAGAGCCATCATGTTCCAAGACAGAGGTCAATTGCTTTTATTGAAATTCGCAGAAAGACTCGCTGATGCAGGTACTTTAGAAAGTATGCCTAAGTTGGAAGGAAAGAGAATGTTTGCCATTTTTCAGCCTAAAGCAGGGGGCAAAAAGAAGCCAAGCGCTTAATATTTGGTATCTCAATCAGCTAAAATGCTGATTTTCAATGAATATTTTATAGATAGCCTCCAATTATGGGGCTATTTTTTTTGCTATATTCTACACTTGTACTACCTTCGCCCTCCATTTCCCACAAGGCTCAAAAAGTGTCTCGCCCGTGCAAGACCGCCAGTAGGGAGTAATCGATAAGATTATAATAATGCCAAAAGTAAAAACTAACTCAAGCGCGAAAAAGCGTTTTAAAGTTACTGGAACCGGTGAAATCACCTTCCAAAAAGCGTTCAAAAGACACATTCTAACCAAGAAATCTACAAAGCGTAAAAGAGCTATGAGAAAGAAAGGT
>JBIKJM010000110.1:0-5526 GCA_044360985.1 Sediminibacterium sp.
AATGAGTTCTTTGTCTAATCTTTTTTTGTTCTGCCTCTGTCAAGTTTTTATTTCTTTGTATTCCTAATATATCAATACAGAAACTAGAAGTTAAAGCGGTGATCGCACCATCAGCACTTGGGAATAGGGCAGAAATTAAAGCAAGAATAAAAATAATGGATAAATAAGGAGGCATGTGGTTTAAAGCCAAAGTTGGAAATAAATCATCGCCTGTGGCAGTGATATTATTTTGAGCAGCGTATAAATGTAATAACCCACCTAAATAAAGGAATAAGCTAATTGCAATTAACATTGTAAAACCTATAGTGACCATATTCTTTTGTGCATCCTTAAGATTTTTTACTGAGATGTTTTTTTGCATCATTTCTTGATCCAGCCCAGTCATGGTTAATGTGACAAATGCACCACCAATAATTTGTTTTAAGAAAAAGGATTTACTGTTCACGTCCATACTAAATATATCGGCTAAGTGCATAGATGGATTTCCGGCCAAAGCTTGATTTTGCATAGCTGTCAATCCTTGTATTACGGACATGTCCAATTCTGATAAAATATAAATACTGCAAATAATTAAGCCCAATAACATGCCCGAGGTTTGTAAGGTATCTGTCCAAACAATCGTTTTAACACCACCTTCATAGGTATACAATAAAATCATCACTAAAATCACTACGGTAGTAGCCCAAAAGGGTACATGCATATTGTCAAGGATAAAATATTGTAGAATTTTTACCACTAAATACAATCTTGCTGTTGCCCCAAGTGTTCTAGAAAGGATAAAGAAGGAAGCGCCTGTCTTGTAGGCACTGAATCCCAGTCTACCTTCCAAATAATGGTATATAGAGGTCAGGTTTAATTTATAATAAATCGGTAGTAACACATATGCAATGGTTATATAACCAATTAAATAACCTAATGTAATTTGTAAATAATGAAATGCATCTTTCCCTACTGCACCCGGCACGCTCACAAAAGTGACACCACTTAATGAAGTACCAATCATACCAAAGGCAACCAACATCCAATTGCTATTTTTATTACCAATGAAAAATGACATGTTATTGCTGTTCTTGCCAGTGATTTTGGCAACACCTAACAATACTAAAAAGTATAGAATTACGAATATAAAAAGGGTGGTTGCACTCATAGTTGATGATTTGTCATTTTGATATGGCAAAGTAATGAGAATCTTTGACTTTTTTGATTATTTTGTGTCAGATCTTAACGAATTCTAACCAATGAAAATTCAATCTGTTACCGTCTTTTGTGGCTCTAAATCGGGGAATCAAATAGGTTTTACGAACCAAGCAATTGAGCTGGGCAATGCATTGGGTAAAAATGGGATTCAATTGGTTTATGGAGGAGGTGGTAAAGGCATTATGGGCGCTATTGCAGATGCTGTTTTAGCAAACAATGGGAAAGTGACAGGAGTCATCCCAAAGATTTTATTAGAGTGGGAGGCCCAACACGAAGGACTAACAGAGTTGATCGTTACGGAAACAATGCATGATCGAAAAAAAATATTGTTTGATAAAGCGGATGTGGCAGTTATTTTACCTGGTGGAATGGGAACGATGGATGAATTATTTGAGATGCTTACTTGGAATAATTTAAATATCCATCAAAAAAAAGTGATCGTTTTAAATTGGGAAGGATATTATGCGCCATTGATTTCCATGATGGATCATATGCATACAGAAGGCTTCATGTATGATGATTGGCGAAATAGAATCACAGTTGCGAAAGATGCAGAAGCCGTGATGCAAACGATCAACGCTTGGAACGAATAGAAAAAGTAAATCCTGCTCTAATAATCGGATCAGCTCTATTGTAACTATCTCTGTAGGGAGAATTCGGGTTTTTTAATAGATCTATCATGACACTAAAATAAGTCATCCCATTATCTGATCTAGTTCCATATCCAATACCTGCTAACAGACTTTCGGCACCAAAACGAATACTTCTTGATGCCCCTGCGTTGACCCCTTCAGTACCCCTGTCTTTAAATCTGCTCCATGTGTAATTGTATTCTGGTTGTATTTGTATAAAAAATTGTTCAATCGGCCAGATCCTTGTAAATCCTCCTACACCCAGCTGAAAACTTCTAGAGGAAGTGCCAGGTAAACCATTACTTATTGTTGGGTTAAAAGATTGAAAGAATAAATTTGTTGCAGCTCCAATGTCCACATAATCGTTGATACGCTTATACATTTCAGGATTGAGTCCAAGTTGAAAGGAACCTGCGCCTCCTCCAATCACTACATTACCACCTATAAAAATTGGGTTAACATTCATGGAGGGCATGGTCTTTACGACTTCCTGCGCGTTTAACATATAACTATTGCTTAAAGCAAATAGGATTAGGAGTAGAAGCTTTTTTTTCATTTACTTATTGTCAAATATTTTACCTGCATTTAAAATATGATTCGGATCAAATACTTTTTTAATACCCTTCATTAATTCCATGGTGATAGGATCAAACATCACTGGCATAAATGATTTTTGAATAAGCCCAATGCCATGCTCTCCACTTATCGTTCCACCTAATGATTTTACTAATTCAAATATTTTAAAAAGGATGCCTTGTATCACTTCATTTTCATAACTCTTCTTGTACAGCGGGTGATTGATTCTGATATGCAAATTTCCATCTCCCGCATGTCCATAAGAAACAACTTTGAATCCATTTTCAAGGGCCAATGCCTTCACGCCTTTGATTAATTTAGGTAGTTCTGCTCTAGGTACCACAGTGTCTTCTTCAATTGTATACCCTGCAGCTACAGAGGCCTCATTGGCTTTTCTGCGTATTTTCCAAAGTTCCGTTTTTTGTTGGGCATCATCGGCAAAGTACAATTCACCCACTTCGAAATTTGATAAAACATCAGCAATGGCTTCCATATCCTTCATCAATACATCTTTATCATTGCCATCTACTTCAATAATTAAATGGGCAGCCAAGTTATCTGTAATCGTGATCGCAGTGCTCTCACATAATTTACTAGCTAATTTAATAGATTCAATTTCCATGAGTTCCATTGCACTTGGTGTGATACCTGCTCTAAAAATAGCGCTCACTGCTTCACTTGCTTTTTCTAAACTATCAAATGGAGCGAGCATTAATAAATCAAACTTTGGATGCGGAATTAACCTTAAAACAATTTTAGTAACAATACCTAGTGTGCCTTCGCTTCCAACAATCAGTTGTGTTAAATTATAACCCGTTGCATTTTTTAACACATTCGATCCTGTCCATATAATTTCACCTGTAGGTAAAACAATTTCTAAATTTAAAACATAGTCTTTCACTACGCCATATTTCACTGCCTTAGGTCCGCCTGAATTTTCAGAAATATTACCACCAATAAAACAAGATCCTTTACTAGCAGGATCGGGCGGGTAGAATAAGCCTTTTTCCTTAACTGTATTTTGTAAAACCTCAGTGATCACACCCGGCTCGGTGGTGACTTGTAAATTTCTTTCATCAATCTCCAGAATTTGATTGAACCTTTCCATGGCAATCACCAAACCTCCTAAATGAGGCAGGGCGCCACCTGTTAAACCCGTGCCTGCACCTCTTGGTGTGACTGGTATTAAGTGTTTATTCGCTAATTGCATCAAAGCAGCAATCTCTTCTGTCTTTCTAGGCTTGACTACGACCGCAGGACTATAATGTAATTTTTCCGTTTCGTCCCTGCCATATTTTTCAAAGCTCTCTTCGTCAGTGAAAACATATTCAGCACCAACAATGGACTTAATTTGTTCCAGTAATTCCGTTGTGATTTGTTGCATGTATAAAAAATTAAAATAATCCGTACAAAGTACTATCAACTTTACTAATAATATGGCCTAAATCTTCTTCAGACTCGCCAAATTTATTTTTATCACAATCGATTACTAACAATGGACCTTCTGTGTAATTTTCAATCCATTTATTGTAATATTCATTCAATCTTTTTAAATAATCTAAACGGATGTTCTCTTCGTACTCTCTTCCTCTTTTTTGAATTTGAGAGACCAATGTTGGAACAGATGCTTTTAAATAGATCAATAAATCTGGAGGTTGAACCATGGATTGAATGGTTTTGAAAAAGCCAAAGTAGTTATCAAAATCACGCTTACTCATTAAACCCATCTCGTGTAAGTTAGGCGCAAAAATATTGGCATCTTCATAGATGGTTCTATCTTGAATAATCGTTTCTGTGCCTTGTTGTATTTCTAAAATTTGGTTTAATCTACCATGTAAAAAGTAGATCTGTAAGTTGAAGCTCCATCTTGGCATATCATCATAGAAGTCCATTAGGTAAGGGTTATGGTCCACATCTTCAAATTGAGGGATCCAACGATAATGCTTGCTCAACAACTCGGTCAATGTTGTTTTACCAACACCAATATTGCCTGCGATTGCTACGTGTTTCGGTTTTTTAGTTGTTGCTTTTGCCATAATCTTATGCGGGTGGTTGAATTTTTCGGATTGTTTTTAAAGGTATTCCATCCCTACTGCTTTTCTGACAGTGGTTAAAGTTGCAGAGGCACTTGCTCTTGCTTTGTCTGCGCCTTGATGTATGATTTTTAAAAGTAGATCTTTATTGTTTTGTAAGTCAGTTGCCTTGGTACGAATTGGGTTGATGAATTGAACCATGTCTTCGGCCAATTGTTTTTTCATATCGCCGTATCGAATAATGCAATTGCCTTCCGAACTATTGTTAAAGTCGTCCTCGAATTTTTTTACAGTATCAGCGGTGCTTACTAAACTCATTAAAGTAAATAAGTTTTGAATATAATCTGGTTTTACAGAATTAGGTGTGAGTGGCCCTTGATCCGTTTTTGCTTTCATCACTTTTTTACGAATCATTTCATCTTCATCCGCTAAAAATAAGGTCGTCATTTGATTTTCGCTCTTACTCATCTTGCCATTGCCATCTAAGCCCATTATTTTAACTAGTTCGCTGTTATAGTTGAATGCATAAGGCAGCGGGAAGGTCTCTCCATAGCGGTGGTTGAACCTTTCTGCAAAATTTCTCGCCATTTCTAGGTTTTGCTCTTGGTCTTTTCCAACTGGTACTTTTACTGCGCGATGAATTAAAATATCAGCCGCTTGTAACACAGGATAAGTCAACAAACCTGCATTCACATTCTCAGGTTGCATCCTTACTTTATCTTTAAAAGTAGTGGTCTTTTCAAGTTCACCTTTATAAGCCAACATATTTAAATACAAATATAATTCTGCAATTTCTGGCACATCACTTTGAACATATAAAGACACTTTCTCTGGGTCTAATCCACAAGCAATATTTTCTGCCACCACTCTTAACACACTTTCTTGTAAAGTTTTTGTGTCAGGATGTGTTGTTAAGCTATGCCAATTGGCTACAAAAAAATAGCAATTAAATTCATTTTGCATGCGGACATAATTGCGCATGGCACCAAAATAATTTCCCAAATGTAAGAACCCGGTAGGCCTGATTCCACTCAATACAATTTCCTTTTCCATATCTGTGCGAAGATAATGAATCACAATCCCATTTT
>JBIKJM010000111.1:0-5503 GCA_044360985.1 Sediminibacterium sp.
ATATTGGCAGTAACGCTGCAAGGTTACTAATATGTGAAGTCGTTAAGCATGATAAAGAAATAGAGTTTAATAAATTAAATCTAATTCGCATTCCACTTAGACTAGGCTTTGATGTATTTGAAAAAGGCTCTATTGGATTTAAGAAAAAAAAGATGCTTATAAATACCATTAATGCATTTAGCGCATTAATGAAAGTATATGAAGTAGACCATTATATTGCTTGCGCAACTAGTGCAATGAGGGACGCTAGCAATTCAAAGGAAATTGTCAAAGAAATTAAAGCGGAAACTGGTATAAAAGTAGAAGTCATATCAGGTGATTTAGAAGCTGAAATTATTTATGAAAACCATATCGCCGAACTATTAGACGCTAATAAGAGCTATTTATACATTGACGTTGGTGGTGGAAGTACAGAAGTAACCCTATTTCATAAGTCTTCAGTCGCTTTTCAAAAATCTTTCAATATCGGCACTGTTCGTATTTTGACAAACAAAGTAGATGATGCTGTTTGGGAAGATCTTAAGCAAACTTTAAAAGAAATTGGGAGGACCTATCCTAAAATGATTGCCATTGGTTCTGGAGGAAATATTAATAAAATATACTCCATGATCAATTCAAAAAATCTAAAGAGTATACCTATTGAAGTCATCAGAGAATTCCATAGAGTTTTAGAACCAATGACTGTAGAAGAAAGAATGCACACTTATCTTTTAAAAAGAGATAGAGCAGATGTAATTGTTCCCGCGTTGAACATATATGCCTATACCATGAAATGGGCCAATATTGATGAAATTCACGTTCCTAAAATTGGATTGGCCGACGGCTTAATTAATCACTTGTACGAACAAGTGAAATAATGTTGCTCCGGAATAATTTACTGCAACAAGATGAATGTACCGTGTAACTAAAGTGATTTAAAAGATTGGATCATCTCCATGGCAGTCTTTGCAAACTCTTGACCTTTATTCATCTTATCAATGGCAGCACGCTCATAAGCCAAAGCTTCATTCTGCGTGGTTAAAATTCCAAAGATAACCGGTGTTGTCTTTGTTGCAGCAATGGTCGCAAATCCTTGAGTCACGTATTGACAAACATATTCGTAGTGGTCTGTATCCCCTTTAATAATTGCACCAATCACCACCACACAATCGTATTGATTGGTCTCAATAATTCGATTCGCAAACACCACAGTTTCCACTGCGCCAGCGCATTCAAAAACTTTATAAGCTTCATTTTTAGTATCTAATTCGTCTGTGCATCCAGCTAATAATAAATCTGTAATGTGGGCATTGAAATTTGCTTTGATAATGGCGATCATACTATAAAGTAATTTTATGATTGGCAATCGTTGCCTTGTCTTGTAAATATTTTTTATTTTCCTTTGTCACAAAAGGAGGCACTACAATTTGTTCAAATTGAAAGCCTGCATTTTGAATGGCTTCTATTTTATCTGGATTGTTAGTGATAAAAGAAAAATCATTGACGCGCAACTGCTTCAATATTGTAATGGCATCTTGGTAGTTTCTATCATCCACTGGAAGTCCTAAACTTAGATTTGCTTGGAAGGTATCTTCACCCTTGTCCTGCAAATCATAAGCTGCAATTTTTTGACCAATCCCAATACCTCTACCTTCTTGCCCTTTTAAATAAATTAAGTACCCGTGTTTATTTTTAGCAATCTGTTCTAAGGCATGATTTAATTGGGCTTTACAATCACAACGCACACTGCCAAAAACGTCGCCGGTTAAGCATTCACTATGAAAACGTACGATTGGCTTATTGGATAATTCAGCATCCATTAACAACACAACATGTGATTCATTCGTGCTACTATTTTGAAATACCAATGATTTAAATAATCCAAATTCAGTTGGTAGTTGCGCTTGTGATATTAGCACAATGCTTGAGTCAGAAATTTCAGTTGATGGATGCTGCTCAAAATTTTGTTCGACTGCACTAAATTTTAAATCCTTCGAAAATGTTTTTCTGTATTCAATCAACTGTTCAATACTAATCATTTTTAGTTGATGTGTTTTCGCAAATTCAACTAAACCATTTCTTCTTAGCATATCTCCATCCTCGTCCATGATTTCACATATAATTGCAGCAGGTGCTAAATCATTGATTAAACATAAATCAACCGCAGCCTCTGTATGCCCTTTTCTAACTAGCAAACCACCCTCTTTTGCGACCACCGGAAATAAATGTCCAGGTTTGATAAAATCAGCAGTTGTTGCAGAAGGATTGACCACTTGACGCGTAGTAATGGCCCTTTCTTTTGCAGAGATACCTGTAGTGATGCCCAATGCAGGGATTGCATCTATAGAATCAAAAAATGCGGTGTGAAAAGGATCAGCGTGGTTAGAATAAACAGGCGCAATACCAATTTGCTTTGCAATTGTTTGATGCATTGCAATGCATACCAAGCCTCTTGCATATTTTGCGCAAAAATTAATTTTTTCTTGCGTTGCAAAGCTTGCAGGGAAAACAATATCCCCTTCATTTTCTCTGTCTTCGTCATCTACCAATATAATTGGTTCCCCTAATTTAAAAGCATTTAAAGCTTCCTGCACATGATCAAACATTACACATTTCTTTTTAGAAGTAATTGTTCTGTATATTTTGCTAAAATATCAAATTCAATGTTGACCATACTTTCAACCGAAAGTTGATTGATATTGGTCTTGTCTAGCGTGGTTGGAATAATACAAAGCTCAATCAGCTGATCTCGCACCTCATTGATTGTAAGACTTACTCCATTGATTGCAATAGACCCTTTATAAACAATATATTTTACAAATTGTTCAGGCACTTGAATGGTTAAAAACCAAGCAGTAGGGGTGATTTTGATTTCAGTGACTTTAGCTGTTGCATCCACATGACCTAATACATAATGACCCCCTAAGTAGCCATTTGGCTGCATTGGTAATTCGGTATTCACGGTATCCCCTGTCTTATAATTTCTGATGGTTGTTTTTGCAATCGATTCTGTAGAAACAAAAAAATACAAATTATCATGCTCTACTTTGGTCACAGTTAGGCATGCGCCATCTATTGCCACGCTATCTCCTAGTTGAACAATGGCAGCAAATTGAGCCATATTGATTACTAGTTCCCATCCATCTTCGGATGGAGTAATTGCATGTATTTTCCCTTTCTGTACAATGCCTGTAAACATATGCGATAGTTTGAGTAATTTTGAATTGCAAAGATAAATCAATGAATAAGAAAGAGGCTATAGATTACTGTATTAATTTAGCTAAATCTGCAAATGAAAACGAAATACGGCCAAATCCTTTTGTAGGTGCTGTTTTATTGGATGAAGCGAATCAGATCATTGGTGAAGGATTTCATCAAAAACTAGGGGGACCCCATGCCGAGGTCTTTGCGATTGAGCAGGCACTCCAAAAAACAACAGACCTTAGTCAGGCCACCATCTATATTAGCTTAGAGCCTTGTTCTCATTTTGGAAAAACGCCTCCTTGTTGTGATTTAATTATAAAGCATGGTATAAAAAAAGTGATCATAGCGAGCTTAGACCCCAATCCCAAAGTTGAAAGTGTCGAAAAGCTAAGACTAGCAGGTATTGAAGTTGAAATAATCAATGATCCTTCTGCAATAACATTAAACAAAAGGTTTTTTACACAACACATAAAACTGCGTCCCTACTTCCTATTAAAAACTGCTAGTACAATTGACGGTAAAATTGCAGATCGGAATAATCATAGTAAATGGATAAGCAATGAAGATTCGAGGCAATTTGTACATGCTCAATTGCGATCAAACACAGATGCCATTTTAACTTCCTATAAAACAATTCTACAAGACGATGCAAGTTTCACTATTAGGATAGAGGGTGAACCAATTAAAGAAACAAACCTTATCATAATTGATAAAGAACTTACTTTATTAAATACAGAATATAATAAACTACCCATTTTTTATAATCGAACAAACACAAAAATTTACTTCATTACTGATAAAAAAAATACACCGGTCAATGCTAGTTCAATTGAATTGATTGAAGGTGATTTTAATGCTGAAGGTTTGATTTTTAGCTCTATTACTGCTCAATTGATGGAAAAAGGATTCTACTCAATCCTGGCTGAAGGTGGGCAAAAATTAAATGCAAGTTTAATTGATCAAAATATGGCAGATGAATTGTACTGGTTTATCGCCCCAAAGTTGTTGAATGATCAACAGGCAATACCGATGTTAGGAATAGATAAAGCAAATCAACTAGATAATGCTTATCGCCTTGAATTAGTTGATATGAAAAGATTTCAAGAAGACATACTTTTACACTATTTCATAAAACAGCCCTTAGATTAGTCTAGACATTAAAGCTGCATTGGTATTTCCATTAACAATATTTCTGCATGATCTGTTAATGCTTTAACCTCAAATGAATCATTGATAGTGTCTATTTCAGTGATGCCTAATGCGTCTCTTTCTTCTAATTTTTGACCAGCAACTTCAAATGCGCCATATAAAACAAACGCATAAATTCCATTACCCGCTTTCTTTAAATTATAGGTTGTGGTAAAGTCAATATCAAATTGACCAATATGAAACCAGGCGTCTTGATGAATCCACACACCAGCATCATCTGGATTTGGAGAAAGTATTTGTTGTAAAGTATTGATTCTATTTACAGGATCTAAAGTAATTTGATCATAACGAGGTGTTACATTCTTTTTATTAGGCATCACCCAAATTTGTAAAAATTTAACAGGCTTGTCTTTATTGTGGTTGAACTCACTATGCTTAACACCGGTGCCTGCACTCATCACTTGGATGTCTCCGTGTTTGATGACTGTTTGATTGCCCATGCTATCCTCGTGTGCTAAATCACCTTCCAACGGAATAGAAATAATTTCCATATTGTCATGCGGATGTAATCCAAAACCCATACCAGCAGCTACAAAGTCATCATTCAATACGCGCAATACCCCAAAATGTATTTTTTCAGGATTGTAATAATTGGCAAAACTAAAACTGTGTTTGCTATGTAACCAACCATGGTTGGCATCTCCTCTTGAACCTGCGGTATGTAATACTGTTCGCATATAAATCTTTTCAATGTTTGAACATCAAATTTAAGCATTTTCTAGGATAAAAACTAAGGCGCCAGTGATAAATCCTATAAATGCCACCCAGCTAATGTGTTTAAGGTACCAAAAGAAGTCAATTTTTTCGATGCCCATCACAGCTACTCCAGCTGCTGAGCCTATAATTAAAACCGAACCTCCAGTCCCTGCAGTATAGGCCAAGAATTCCCAAAAATAATGGTCTGTCGGGTAGATATCCAAACTGTACATACTTTGTAAAGCGGCTACCAACGGTACATTATCTAAAATAGATGACAATAAACCAATGAGAATTGCAATGATTTTAATATTACCAATCGTTTGGTCTAAATAGGTGGCGGCATCTTTTAGCAATCCCACTTGTTCTAATGCAGCAATACTCATTAGGATACCAAAAAAGAAAAGAATACTAG
>JBIKJM010000112.1:0-5454 GCA_044360985.1 Sediminibacterium sp.
TCATAGATAAGTTCAATGATTATTTTGTTTTACAAACTTTATCATTGGGAATAGAGCAATGGAAAGCTGCCATTGTGGATGCGATCAATACCATCTTTAAACCAAAGGGAATTTATGAAAGGAATGATGTGCCTGTTAGAGAACTTGAAGGATTAGAACAGAAGAAGGATTTTTTATCCGATCCCTTCCCAACAGAAATAATCATACAAGAAAATGGTTTACAGTTTTATGTAGATATTGAGCATGGACAAAAAACTGGATATTTTTTAGACCAACAAGATAACCGTCGAGCTATTCAACATATCGTAAAAGGGGCAGATGTATTAGGCGCATTTACTTATACGGGTACATTTGAAATACATGCAGCACATTATGGTGCAAAATCTGTTCTAGGTATTGATATTTCCGAAAATGCTGTTGCACAAGCGAACAGAAATGCTGCGCTAAATAAATTAGATCATATTGTAAAATTTGAAGCAATGAATGCTTTTGATGTCTTAAAAAACTGGGGCAAAGAAGGTAGAAAATATGATGTGGTGATGTTGGATCCACCTGCTTTTACAAAAAACAGAAGTAGTATCGAAAAAGCAGTTACTGGATATAAAGAGATTAATTTAAGGGGGATGAAAATGATCAACAATGGAGGGTTTTTAGTCACTTCTAGTTGTACCAACTTAGTAAGTCCAGAGTTGTTCTTAGACACCATCTATATGGCCGCCAAAGACGCCAAGAAAAGGATTAGACAAGTTACCTATCAATCACAATCAAGCGACCACCCTATTATTTGGGGAATGGAGAATACACATTATTTAAAATTCTTGATTGTAGAGGTTTGTGATAAATAAAAATATTTTTTTAATAAACTAGCAATAACCAAAAAGGGTCCCGATAAATCGGGACCCTTTTTATAAATCATAAGAGGTCAAAATTGTTAGGGCTTATATTTTATAAAGCCCTAACAATTAGCGACATTTCAGTTCAATGAATTTAAAGTCGTTTGAATTGCCTCAAAATTAGGTAAGTCTCCAGGAGTAGGACAAACTTCTGCATATTGTACCACGCCATTCGCATCTAGCACAAAAGCAGCACGCTTACTTACACCTTGCATTTCAAATGCAGGAAAAGTTTCATACAAAACATCAAAGGCGGTTGCTGCAGCTTTATTAAAATCACTCAATAAAGGGAAATTTAATTTTTGCTCTTCTTTAAACTTACCTAAAGCAAATAAAGAATCTACAGAAATACCATATACTTGCGCATTGGTAGCATTGTATGCAGCAATATTGTCTCTTACAGTACAAAGTTCAGTGGTGCAAACACCTGTAAAAGCAAGTGGAAAAAATAAAAGCACCACATTCTTTCCTTTAGCATCTGCTAATTGAACTGGATTTTTATCTGTATCAAATAAAGTAAAATTTGGAGCGTTTTGTCCGATTGAAATTGGCATAATTGTATAATTTAATAGTTTAACAATTCAAATGTAAAAGTGTTTAATGAGACATTCACTTTTTTAATAAAAATTAATGTTTAATAAGTGCTAATTTTTCCCTTTTCGATACTCTTTTCCCTTTTCGATAATGCTTCCACCGAATCCAATAACAATTTCATTTCTAATGGGTGCTTATCCAGGTATTCCATTGTCGCATAAAATTGTACCGGATCTATTTTATTCAAATTGAAAACCTGCTGGTAATGTTGCGCTTTCACAAGTGATGGCTGGATGGTTGTATCAGTCTGAATCTGTCTGGAAAGGTATTCATCCACCTTCATTAACTGCCATACAGTTTGCTGCATAGTTGCTATAGGCAGCATTGTTTGATTTTCTTTATTCTTTGAGTTACATGCTGTAAGAAATAGCATGCTTAAAATGATTAAATTTTTCATTCAAAATATGCTTTATACTTATTGATGTTTGTAATATCTATCGCTGACAAAGTGGACATCAATTGTTTTTTAGTAGCCCTATCTGCTTCTGAAAACAACCCAATTAATTCCGTCACTCTACCCTGCATAAAAATGGAGATGGCCATAGAATTAATATTGTCTTCATTCAGTTCTTGTAAACTCATAAGTGCATTGATAATAGCTATTTTTGCTTGTTCAGGCTGCTCTGTCATTTGATCCATTCCTTTTCTAAAATAATCGTAATGGATGTCATGTAGTTGTTCAAATCCACTTTTAGTTAGGTTATCAATTAAAACAAATCGGTTACGTTGTCCATCATATGATTTCCATCCACTAATACCTGATCCATCGGGCGCATTGTATACTATATTTAAGGCTTTACTGAAATAAGGTGCTCCGCCATTTTTAATGAAAGAATCATAATCCAACCCTAAGATAATGTATGCATAGTAAGCTAATGTAGCAGTTAAATTTGCCTCTAATGGATCTGTTCTGGCTACATTGTTTTCATTGAATTCAATAGGCTGACCTAATTGATATTTAAACGTGAAATTAGCATCCTGCATATTCAACAATGGTGTCGTATAATTAGCGCGATACACTGGCCTATTGGCCACAATACTTAATTTGGCATTGAAGACACCTGGAGATACCTGAGACTCAATTGTAATATAAAAACTGCAATCAATTTTTTCTTCTTGCGTAAAAATATCAGAAGTCCATTTTCGTTGATTAATAAAATCTTTTAATTGTGTTTGAAGTTGCGTAAAAATTTTAGGATCTACTTGATTGTCTACTTTATTGGTTTGCAAGCTTACAACTGCAGCAAGCTCCTGCCCTTTCAAATGTTGAAATGTACAAAAGCACAATAGAATGATCGTTATTTTTCTTAAAAACATACCCAGTTGTTTTATACCCTAAAATACAAAAACGTCCCGAAACTTCGGGACGTTTTATATAAATACCTTTACAAGTTTAACGGAATAAATCCGCTTCCTCGTTTTTACGATGATAGATCTTGTCATCAATGAATTCAGCAGTTGCTAAAATCGCTGGATTTGGCATACGCTCATAAGCTTTAGAGATTTCGATTTGCTCTTTATTCTCATGGATTTCTTCCAAACTGTCTGTATGACTTGCAAACTCCTCTAATTTAGAATGTAATTCTTCTCTGATAGAGATATTGATTTGATTTGCCCTTTTTGCAATGATAGAAATAGATTCATACAAATTTCCAGTCTTTGCTTTTAAAGCTTTCAAACTTTTAGTTTCTACAACAGCAGGTGTGTTAGCACCCATATGTCTTCTTAATTTACTCATTTTATATTATTTAAATATTGATCAGTTTGTTTCTTTATTTTTTTTGCTTCCGTCATCAATGGACTATCACTATATCTATCTACAAAATCATTGTACTCTAAAATTACTTTTTCAAAACGCTCTTTTTGCTTTTCAATAAAACTATTTTCTGCAAACTTAAAGTAGGACTTTAAGGTCAACAGCTTATATCTATCAGCTTGCTTAGAGTCAGGGAAATAATCTGATAACAAACCATAAGATATGGCAGCTGCACGATACAAAGCAAGATCAAAATACATTGTGGATGTTTTATAATCCTTCAATTCCAACTTTGCTCTACATGCATCAATCACATCAGATGCCTCTTTAACTCTTGTACTCGTTGGATGCGCATCAATAAAAGATTGCATTAATTGCATAGCTTTATTGGTGGTAGTTTGATCTAATTCAGCTTTTGGAGAACGCTTAAAATAAGTGTAAGCCCTCATAAATTCTACTTCTTCAACTCTTGTAGAATTAGGAAAGTACTCAATAAATGTTTTATAAATATTTTCTGCGTTTTCATAGTCCTTATCGAAATAATACGAATTCGCATACATTAAATATAATTCCTCATATCTAGGCGTTCCTTTTACGAACTGAATTACCGACTCAAAGAGCTGTTGTGCATTGATGTATTTCTTTTCTGCATAATATTTTTCTGCCATTTTAATTTTATAGTCCGTATCCTTGTTCTTCATCACTTTTTGGAACTTTGAAGTACAAGCGCTCAAACTTAAAACCAAGCAAAAAAATAAAATTATTCTATACATACAGGGTGGCAAAATTAACTAATAATCCTCAATTTAGGACGAAAAAGATTGCGAATAAAGGCTTTGACGTTAAGAAATAGCTAAAACCTGCTTGATAGTCAGTGTTTTACCAAAAAGCCCCTGGTCCTAGGGGGCTTTAAAATCATTAGCGTGTTTTTTTGAGCCTTTATATTTCTTTAAAAGGCGATAAAAAACAAAAGCCCCGCTAATGCGGGGCTTTTATCAAGATATCATTGAGGATTCTATCCTTCGTTTTTCTCGTCTAATTTCGCTTTGATTTCTGCTAAAGCACCTAAATCACCTAAGGTAGATTTCTCTACTTTAGCTTGTACTGCTTTAACTGCTTTTTTAGTGTTATCACTTTCAGCTTTTGCTTCTTTCTTAGCTACTTCTTTTTCTTCTTGGATGTTTTGCTCCCAAATTCTTGCATGAGACACTACAATACGTTTTTCATTACGATCGAATTCGATCACCATGAATTGTGCAGTTTCTTCGGCTTGAACTTGCTTGCCATCTTCTTTAGCTAAGTGACGGTTAGGCGCGAAACCTTCTAAACCATAAGGCATTTGTACGATAGCACCTTTATCATCCTTGCGAACGATGGTACCTTCGTGAATTGATCCGATTGCAAAAGTTGCTTCTAATGCATTCCAAGGATCTTCTTCTAATTGCTTATGACCTAATTGTAATTTTCTGTTTTCTTTGTCGATGTTCAAGATAATGATGTCGATAGACTCTCCAACTTTCACATACTCAGAAGGGTGATTGAAACGCTTCAACCAGCTTAAATCGCTGATGTGAATCATGCCACCAATACCAGATTCTAATTCAATAAACACACCGTAAGGAGTGATATTTTTAACTAGACCTTTGTGCTTGCTTTGTTCAGGGAATTTATTATCGATTGCATTCCAAGGATCTTGAGACATTTGTTTAATGCTTAAGCTCATCTTACGTGCATCTTTATCTAATGTAACCACCTTCGCTTCATGTTCATCTCCTAATTTGAAGAATTCTTTAGCGTTGATTGGTGTGTTCGCCCAAGTGATTTCAGAAACGTGAACTAGACCTTCAACACCTGGTTGAATTTCTAAGAACGCACCGTAATCTTCGATGTTCACAACTTTACCTTTCACTACACTACCTTCTGATAAGTCAGCTGGTAATACATCCCAAGGGTGTGGAGTCAATTGTTTTAAACCTAAGCTGATACGTTTTTTGTCATCATCAAAGTCTAATACAACCACTTGAATCTTTTGATCCATCTTAACCACTTCACTTGGATGAGAAATTCTACCCCAAGAGATATCCGTGATATACAATAAACCATCTAATCCACCTAAGTCCATGAAGGCTCCGAAATCAGTGATGTTTTTAACAACACCTTCTAATACTTGACCTTTCTCTAATTTACTCATGATCTCTGCACGTTGTGCTT
>JBIKJM010000007.1:0-16319 GCA_044360985.1 Sediminibacterium sp.
ATGGCTACCCCAACAATGCTGTAGATATAGTTTGGTTTGCTTCTCTTTAAAGATCCATTTCCGGATACTGCCATGGCATTAAAATTTTACTTGTTCGCACTGCAAATGTAGGGTTTTGAACGCTAAACACTTACATTTGCAGAGGTCGAATTATGCCCATTTTTTGTTAAAAATAGGAGGTATAGTGGACTTGCAGATTCAAAACCGAATAATTACAGATTTTTAAGAAAATTTAGCAGATGGAGTATCAATTTAGGACAATCGAAAAAAAATGGCAAACGAGCTGGAAAAATCAGAAAGCATATCAGGTTTCCAATCAAAGCAATAAGCCAAAATGTTATGTCTTAGATATGTTTCCTTATCCAAGTGGGGCAGGCTTGCATGTGGGCCATCCATTAGGCTATATCGCTTCTGATATTTATAGTAGGTATAAAAGATTAAAAGGATTCAATGTTTTACATCCCATGGGATACGATGCTTTTGGATTGCCTGCAGAACAATATGCCCTAGAGCATGGGGTGCACCCTTCAAAAAGCACCCATAAAAATATCGATAATTTTAGAAGTCAATTAGACAATATTGGATTTTGTTATGATTGGGATAGAGAAGTAAGAACCTGTGACGCCACTTATTATAAATGGACGCAATGGATTTTCTTGCAATTGTTTAATAGTTATTTTGATCGCAATTTAAACAAGGCCAATCCAATTACAGCATTGGTGGCAGCGTTTGAAAAGGAAGGCAATCTGCATCATGTTTGTCCGGCGGATAATGATTTAAATTTTACTGCAGCTACTTGGAATAGTTGGGATGAAAAAGCCCAACAAGATGTGCTGATGCAATATCGATTGGCTTTTTGTGGCATTGGTGAAGTGAATTGGTGCGCTGCATTGGGCACTGTCTTAGCCAATGACGAAGTGATCAATGGATATAGTGAAAGAGGTGGTCATCCTGTAGAAAAAAAGAAATTACGTCAATGGTATTTGCGCATCACGGAATATGCAGATCGATTATTGGCCGGATTAGATACCATCCAATTTAGTGATGCAATGAAAGAAATGCAATCTAATTGGATAGGTAAAAGTGATGGCGCAGAGATTGATTTTAAAGTAGCAGATCATACTGCAATGGTCACTGTATATACCACAAGGCCTGATACCGTATTTGGTGTAGACTTTTTAGTGTTGGCACCAGAACACGCATTGATACAAGAAATTGTGCCTGCATCGCATCAACAAAACGTGAACGACTATATTGCTTATGTAAAAAGTAGAAGCGAACGTGAGCGAATTGCAGAGAAAAAAATTACCGGCTGTTTTACAGGCGCCTATGTAGTGAATCCTTTCAATCAACAACACATTCCCATTTGGATTTCTGAATATGTACTTGCTGGATATGGAACAGGTGCTATCATGGCGGTGCCTTGCGGGGATGATCGCGATTTTAAATTTGCGCAACATTTTAATATTCCAATTACCAATATCATTGGAAATGGGTATGATGGCACTGCTGCGAATCCAACCAAGGAAGGCATTTTATCCAATAGTGATTTTTTAAATGGGATGATTCAAAAAGAGGCCATTGCTGTAGTGAACGAAAAATTAGAAGCAATGGGTATTGGAAAAAAGAAAGTCAATTTCCGTATGCGTGATGCTGCATTTAGCAGACAACGTTATTGGGGAGAGCCATTTCCAATACAATGGAAAAATGCGATTGCATATCCTTTGTCAGAAAGCGAGTTGCCTTTGTTATTACCTACAGTCGAAAACTACGGACCTGGTCCAGACGGAGAAGGGCCACTAGCGAATATCGAAGATTGGAAGGCCAATCATTATGAGACCAATACCATGCCTGGATTTGCTGGAAGTAGTTGGTATTTTTTAAGGTATATGGATCCGCATAATACCACTGAATTTTGTGATCGCAAAGTGAGTGATTATTGGGGTCAGGTAGACTTATATATTGGTGGAACAGAACACGCGGTAGGACATTTATTGTACAGTAGAATGTGGACAAAAGCCTTATATGATTTAGGGCATATTGGTTTTGATGAACCATTTAAAAAATTACTGAATCAAGGAATGATTCAAGGAAGTTCTCGTTTCGTATACCGTAAAAGAGGGACACAGGTTTTTGTTTCTGCTGGATTGGCAAAGACCATGGAAGTAGATCAACTGCATGTAGATGTGAATATTGTAGATGGAAATATATTGGATACGGAAGCATTCAAATTATGGAAACCAGATTATGCCAATGCTAGTTTTGAATTAGAAGATGGAAAATATATTTGTGGTGTGGAAGTAGAAAAAATGTCTAAGTCCAAATTCAACACGGTGAATCCAGATGTACTTGTTGAAAAATATGGTGCTGATACTTTTAGAATGTATGAAATGTTTTTAGGACCGGTGGAACAAAGTAAACCATGGGATACGAAAGGCATTGAAGGCGTGCACCGTTTTTTGAAAAAATTGTGGAGGTTGTTTTATGACGAAATGAAAGGTCAAATGTGGGTAGATGGTAAAGCAACGCCAGAAGAATTAAAAGTATTGCATAAAACAATTAAAAAAATCGAAGAAGATACCGAGCGACATAGTTATAATACTGCGGTGAGTAGTTTCATGATTTGTGTGAATGAATTGTTTGACCTTGGTTGTCATAAAAAAGAAGTGTTAGAGCAGGTACTTATTTTATTAGCACCTTATGCACCGCATATTAGCGAGGAGCTTTGGTCCCTAACGGGCCATCAAGGATTGGTGATAGATGCGCCATTCCCCATCTTTGAAGCGCAGTATGTTACCGAAACTTCTAAGGAGTATCCAGTGAGCATTAATGGTAAAGTCAGAGCCAATATTTCGATTGCACTAGATGCAACAGAAGCGCAGGTGCAGGAAATTGTGCTTAATAATGAATTAATACAAAAATGGATAGAAGAAAAACCAATAAAAAAACTCATATTCGTAAAAGGTAAAATGATCAATGTGGTGATTTAGTAAAAAATTAAATACTATGAAAAAAACAATCTTATTTGCAGTCGTTTTAAGTTCGCTCTCTTTTTCAGCGATAGCACAAACGTCTCAAAGTGGTTTACCTCGTTTTATACGTTGGGTAGACAACAATCAATTTGTATTGAACACTAAAAGAGGTGAGGATGCTGCTCCTAAAAATTATGTGTACAATCTTGCTACCAAGCAATACAGCATTGCCCCAGCAGAGGTAGTACCTACCGAAAAAACGGTGTTCCTTAAAAAAGGGGATGTCTATTTAAGGGAAAATGGAGCAGAGACGCAATTGACCTTTGACCTAGCAGAAGAAAAAAATCCAACTTTATCTCCTGATGGGAATTATGTAGGGTATTCTAAGAATAATAATTTATACACTTTATCTTTAGTGACTAAAAAAGAAGTTGCCATTACTAGTGATGGTGCTACTGGCATCTTAAATGGTTATGCTAGTTGGGTATACTTTGAAGAGATCTTTGGTCGTTCAACACAGTACCGTGCTTTCTGGTGGAGTCCTGATAGTAAGTATATTTCATTTATGCGTTTTGACGAGCGCAAAGTACCTATGTTCCCAATCTATAATAGTGAAGGACAGCATGGCTTCGTAGAAGAAACAAGGTATCCAAAAGCGGGAGATCAAAATCCAACAGTAAAAATTGGATGGACAACACCCGATGGTGGAAGCATTACATGGGCTGACTTTAATGAAATGGAAGATCAATATTTTGGATGGCCTATTTGGAATCCAAACAACAATAGTATGTGGTTGAGTTGGATGGATCGTGGTCAAAACAACCTGAAAATCTATGAATTGAATATGACCACAGGTGCAAAAAAGCCGGTGTACACGGAATACCAAAAAACATGGATTGATCTAGAAGACAGAAACGGTGGTAGAATTAATTTTATCCCAAACAACAAAGGATACATTGCACAAGCGGATGCAAGTGGATGGAATCAATTGTATATGTATGACATGGAAGGGAAATTGCAATATCCTATTACCAATGGCAAGTTTACCATTTTAGGTATTCGTCAGATTGATGAAAAAAATAAGACCATTTATTTTACTGCAAGAGGCATTGAAAGTAGTGCTAGAATAGATTTGTACTCGATTGGATTTGATGGTAAAAATCAAAAAAGATTAACAGTAGGAGATGTGAACAATGCACAAGTATATTTAGCACCTGATGCAAAAAACTTTGTAACGGTGTATAGCAATGTACAAACTCCATCTACAATGGCTTTGATCAACGCGCAAAAGAAAACGGTAGAAGTGTTAGGTACAGCAACACCAGCTAATTTTGATGCGACTAAATTGGCTAAAACCGAATTGATTCGTATTAAGAGCGCCGATGGTTTATTTGAATTACCAGCCTTGGTGACCTGGCCTAAAAATATGGATCCAAATAAAAAGTATCCATTATTAGTAAGTATTTATGGAGGTCCAAATGCAGGTACAGTGATGGACAGCTGGTCTTCTAATGCAACTAAAGAAGCATGGGCAGAAGAAGGTTTAATTCAAGTGGCATTTGATCATAGAGCAAGTGGACATTTTGGAAAAGAGGGCGTTAATTATATGTATCGTGACTTGGGCCATTGGGAATTGGAGGATTATATGACAATGGCAAAATGGTTTATCGCCAATGGTCAGGCAGATCCTACTAAGATTGCGATGATTGGATTTAGTTATGGTGGCTATATGAGTGCTTATGCATTGACATATGGTGCATCTGTATTCACACATGCCATGGCAGGCGGAAGTGTAACGGCTTGGGAATTATATGACTCTCATTATACAGAACGTTTTATGGATACGCCAGCAGAGAATCCTGAAGGATATAAGTCTAGTAATGTCATGACACATCTTAAAAACTTTAAAGGGGTTTTACAATTAGTGCATGGCACAATGGATGACAATGTGCATATGCAAAATTCTATTCAATTATTGAGTGCATTGCAAGAACAAGGCAAACCAGTTGAATTTATGTTGTACCCTGGAGGTCGTCATGGTTGGGGTGGTGCAAAAGGCAAGCATTTTAATGACTTGAAGAATCAATTTATTTACAAACACTTATTGGAAAAGGCGATGCCTGCTTCAAAATAATACAACCAATGTCAAACCCAAACTTGGATAGGCCCTTTCAAAATATACCAGCACAGGACAGAGAATTTGAAAATACAATTCGTCCTGCTGTCATGGATGCTTTTGCGGGTCAGCCACAGTTAATTGAAAATATTAGCATTTTTATTAAGGCTGCAAAGCTAAGGGGAGAAGCATTGGATCATATTTTGTTTCATGGACCTCCTGGTTTAGGTAAAACCACCTTGAGTAGGATTGTTGCCAATGAAATGGGCGTGCAGATTAAAGAAACCTCTGGTCCTGTCATTGAAAAGCCCAGTGACTTGGCTGGCTTATTGACCAGCTTAGAACCAAATGATGTTTTATTTATTGACGAGATTCATAGATTGAGCACCGTGGTAGAAGAGTATTTGTATGCTGCCATGGAGGATTACAAGATTGACATATTAATTGATAGCGGACCCAATGCAAGATCTGTTCAGATTAATCTGAATCCATTTACATTGGTTGGTGCCACCACTCGAAGTGGATTGCTAACAGCACCATTGCTATCGCGTTTTGGAATTAAATCAAGGTTGGAATATTATCCTGCACCTGTTTTGCAAAAAATTATTGAAAGAAGTGCAGGTATCCTAGAAGTGAAAGTAGATTCAAGTGCGGCTGCTGAGATTGCAAGAAGGAGTAGGGGTACACCAAGAATTGCGAATGGTTTATTAAGAAGAGTAAGAGACTTTGCACAAGTCTTAAACGATGGCATTGTTGATTTAGGCATCACGCAGCATGCATTGAAAGCATTGAATGTAGATGAGCATGGATTAGATGAAATGGACAATCGTATCTTACTTGCCATTATAGAAAAATTCAAAGGAGGACCTGTTGGGATTACGACCATTGCAACTGCAGTAGGCGAGGAATCGGGCACGATAGAAGAAGTCTATGAGCCATTCTTAATTCAAGAAGGGTTCTTGCAAAGAACGCCAAGGGGCAGAGAGGTTACCTTTAAAGCTTATGAACACCTTGGAAAGCATAAGGGACAAGGCTTTGGAGAGAATCCAGAACTATTTAGATAGATAATAAGTATAGAATAAACTTATTGTACCACCAATCTAAATCCATTTCCATGGATATTGACAATTTCAATCGTGCTATCTTCTTTTAAATATTTTCTCAACTTAGCGATATACACGTCCATGCTTCTACCATTAAAATAAGTATCGCTACCCCATATTTTTTTCAATGCTTTTTCTCTGGTCAATAAATCATTCTTATATTCTGCAAGCATTTTCAATAACTCATTTTCTTTCGGAGAAAGTACTTGTGTAGTTTCTTTAATTTTTAATTCTCTCAATTTCGGGTTGAAATGATATGCGCCTAATTCAAATTCAATGTTGTCTGTAATCTTATGGTCTTCCTCATTACGTTTGATAATGGCTTTAATTTTATGCATTAACACGTCACTATCAAATGGTTTAGTGATGTAATCATCTGCACCAAGTCTGTAACCTTGAAGAATATCTTCTTTTAATGTTTTAGCACTTAAAAAGAACAAAGGCACATCTGGATCAATATCTCTGATTTCTTCGGCCAATGTAAATCCATCTACATTTGGCATCATTACATCTAATAAACAAAGGTCAAATTTTTCACGTTGAAAAGCGCCAAGCCCTAATCTTCCATCTCTTTCGAGTGTGACATCATAATCGTTTAATTCTAAAAAGTTTTTTAGAACTAAACCTAAGTTGCTATCATCTTCACATAAAAGGATTTTATACTTCTTCTTATCTTCCATAATTGATTGCTTTGTGTAAAGAAACAGATTTTATTTTTTAAACTATAAAATTGGATTCCAATCTTTTGTTAAAAATACAACTAATGGTTATTAGTTGAACAAAGGTCGCATATTCCGCAGTTCTGAGGCGATTTTTCTCCAAAATATTTTGCAAGAAATACGTTTCTACAAGTGACTAATCTACTACCTATATAATCTCTCATTGCTTGAATACGGTCTTCGAAAGCTAATTTTCTTGCTTGGTATTCATCTAAATTAAGAGTCATAAATTCGGCAGATGCCCTGTTCCACTTAAATTGTACAATGGGTTGGTTGGCTTTTTGCTCCAATGAAATCATGCCATATTGTTGGAGTTGTTTTAATTGCAGTAGTACGAATTCAATATCACGCTGTAATAATTTTGCAAGCATGCCTTCATTGATATACTGAGGGCTGTCTAAAATACCACCATAGGTCCTTAATAAGGTTTGCAAAACAAAGCCAGTTTCAGGATATTGTTTTTCGAATAATTGAATGCTAATTCTATTTTCAATGACTTGAACCAATGTTGGCTTAAATGAACTTGGTGAAAATTTTACATGCCCCTCCTGTTCTATCCACTGTAGTGCATTTCTTGCAATGATTTTATCCCACTTAAATTGCAAACAAAATACCTCAAAGTCAAATAAAAACTGTTGTTGTTCACCCATGCCTACGGGCAACTGCACAAAATCGGCGAGGTCTTGAAATACATTTTTAATTACAGAGATTGGAGGAATCTTTTTTTCTTGCAACTGATTCCAGTAGTCCAAGTCATTTTGTTGGTAGAGTAAGATTGCTTTTGCAGGTAATCCATCTCTACCTGCTCTTCCTGCCTCTTGATAGTATTGCTCAATGCTGCCGGGAATGTCAAAGTGGATGACTGCACGTACATTGGTTTTGTTAATCCCCATCCCAAAGGCACTTGTAGAAACAATCACCTGAAGATGGTCTTGCATCCAGTCCTCTTGTACCTTTTTTCGTTCATACAATTCCATGCCTGCATGATATCCTGCAACAGAAAAACCATAACTAGTTAACATACTTGCAAGTTGAGCCACATTATTTCTTGTATTGCAATAAATGATCACGGAACCAGATATGTCTTTGAGTAAATTCTTTAAGACAAATAATTTAACCGTTTCCTTTTTGACTTGGTAGCTTAAGTTAGGCCTTAAAAATTGATCCGTAATCAAATTGGCATCCTCTACTCCCAATTGTTTTAACATGTCTTTTTGCACCAATGGAATCGCAGAAGCAGTCATTGCTAAAATGGGAATCTTGGGAAATGTCTTTTTCAAAAAATCCAGCTTACGATAGCTTGGTCTAAAATCATAGCCCCATTGTGAAATACAATGCGCTTCATCAATGGCAAACAATTGAATGGGTAAGCTGCTTAATAAAGTTTGAAAATGTTTTTGTGCTAATTTTTCTGGAGAACAATAAATGAATTGGTATTTTTTTGCTTCAATCTCTTTAAATACAACAGACTCCTCGTAATTGCTTAGTTGGCTTCCTAATAAAACTGCTTTTAAATTTTTAGAGACTAAGTCTTTCACTTGATCCTGCATGAGTGCAATCAATGGGCTAATCACAATGCAGATACCTCTTTGATAAATGGTGGGTACTTGAAAGCAGATGGACTTTCCCGCGCCTGTGGGCAATAAAGCAAGTGTGTCTTTACCAGCTAGGATAGATTCAATGACAGCCAATTGCTGCGGTCTAAAACTATCATAGTTCCAATGCTTTTTTAATATGTCAACTAAGGCTTCCAATCAGTCAATTGTTTCTTTTAATCTAATTTCTTTTTAAATAACCTCAGTGAATTCAACGCCAAGACTACATCACTCAATGCCATGATCATGGCACCATAGGTTGGTCCCCATGTGCCCAAAAATCCAAACGCGGCAACAGGAATGGCGATGATATTGTAAGAGAATGCCCATCCTAAGTTTTCTTTAATGGTTTCGTATGTTTTTCTTCCTAATACTAAGGACATTGGTAGGTTCTTTAATCCACTGTTCATTAAAACCACTTGTGCGCTTTGAATAGCAATATGGGATGCATTGCTTAAGGAGATACCAATAGTGGCTTTTGCAAGCGCGGGTGCGTCGTTGATACCATCACCTACCATTGCAGTAGGGGCAATTTTAATGAGTGCATCGAGTGTTGCTAATTTTTCTGAAGGACTTTGCTCTGCAATAATTTTTTGTATTCCCAATGCTTCACCAACTTGTTTACATTTTGCAGCCCTGTCTCCACTCAATAATATAGTAGCAATACCTTGACGATGCAATTGATCCACCACTTCTTTTGCTTCTGGTCTAATTTGATCTGCTACATCAATCCATCCAATGAATTGATTGTTCTTTTGGATATAGATATTATGACCATCTTCAATCGATTTATCTTCTAATGTTTTAAAGGAGCCTGCCCAATAGGTATTACCCTCTTTATCTGTTGCTTGAATACCCATCCCTTTTACTTCTTCTATTTTTGCCCATGGAATGGCATCTTTTGTTTTCCAGGTTGCTTTAATACAATTAGCAATGGGGTGATTTGAATATTTTTCTAAAGAGTAAGCGAGTATTTTAAATGCAGCCTCTGAAATTTCTGCTTGCTGATTTTGTACAATATGAAAACCACTTAACTCAAATTGACCTGTCGTTAAAGTACCTGTTTTATCAAAAACAACTTGCTTGATATCTTTAAATGTTTCTAAGCTTTTTGCATTTTTAAATAAGACACCATTTCGGGCACCTCTGCCAAGTCCTACGGCGATAGCTGCTGGCGTGGCCAATCCCATGGCACAAGGACATGAAATCACTAAGACGGCGATGGATCTTAACATGCTTTCACCAAATCCAATATTGGTAAAAAAGTAGTTGCCAATTAAAGTAAGTAATGCAATCCCCACTACCAAGGGGACAAAGACGGCGCTAATTTTATCTGCTAAAATTTGCACAGGTGGTTTTTCACCTTGTGCGGCTTTAACCATTTTTAAAATATTAGCTAGCACAGTCTCATCACCAACGGCAGTGACATAAGCTTTGATAGAACCATTTTCGATCGTACTACCTCCCAATAAAATATCCTTCATCATACGATGCACTGGGATACTTTCTCCAGTGACAATCGCTTCATTCACTTCTGCTTCCCCAGATAATATTTTACAATCCATGGGTACTGTTTCACCTGAATTGATCAATAAAATATCACCCACTTTCAAGGTATCAGCAGCTACATTAAAAATAATTTCTTTATGATGTTCATCAAAGACAATCATATTGGCCATTACTTTCTGTGCTTTCACTAAATCTTTTAAAGCACGTTGGGTGGATGCAATGGAGGCATCTTCTAAATAATTTCCAAAAAATACAAAAGTTAAAATGGTGGCGGTGGTTTCATAATATGCAAACTGTGCGCCTTGTCCAATGATGGTACCATATAAACTATAACCAAAAGAAGCGATGGCGCCAATGGACACCAATACATTCATATTTGGGATGCCATGCAGTAAACTATTGATGGCACTTTTTCCAAAGTAGTTCATACCTACTATAAATACAGGTATGGTTAAACCCAATTGCACATAAGGATTCATTAACCAATGAATATGTACGCCCGGTATCATATGCAGAATGAGTGGAAGCGTAAAAATTAAAGAGAAAATCGCACGCTCTTTATTATTATCCAACCATTTTTTTGTGACTTCTTCATTGGCTTGACCCCTCACTTTGTATCCCAAACCTTGAATCCCTTTTATTAAAGCGGGTTTTTGGGCGGCATCTGCCAATTCAAATTGCACTTCGCCTTCCATAAAGTTCACTTTGGGTTCATGTATCCCCTTGCTGCTAAGATATTTATGAATGGATAACGCACAATTGGTACAACTCATACCATCTACTTTCCACTGAATGTTTTCCATTTTAATACATTTATGATATAAAGGTACGAAACGATTTTAGGATTGTATTTGAAGCTTTATATTTGCAATATGGACCAAGTCTACACCCTAGAACAAACAGATCAAATTGCCACTCAACTGGTACAAAATTATGCTGCGCATCCTGTGTGGGTCTTTCAAGCACCTATGGGCGCAGGTAAGACAACCCTGATTGCTGCAATAGGCAGAGCAATGGGTATTCAGCAAGGCATGTCAAGTCCTACATTTTCTATTATGAACGAGTATGAAGTGCAGGGCAAATTGATTTACCATATGGATTGGTATCGACTAGAGAATGCCGCAGAGGCAAGACAGGCAGGGGTAGAGGCGGCGATGGAAGAAGCTGATTTGTCTTTGGTGGAATGGCCTGAAAAAGCGCCTAATCTAGTGCCTGAGCATGCAGTGGTGTTTATTATTGAATTAATCGACCCCGATCATCGTAGAATTTATACCAAATAGTAAAAGGGGATAATCGAATTGGCTTTTCCTATTTTAGGATCTCTTGTATTTTTGTATCTTCATGAAAATATTTCTTATGAGTGTCACCAAGCCCCAAATTCATCCTTCATTTTCCTATGAAACACAGGAAGAGGTATTGGATATACCTCATAGTGCAAAGCCATTGTTAATTGGCATCCCAAAGGAGACTGCATTTCAAGAAAATAGGGTTGGCCTCATTCCAGAAGCAGTAGGCGTATTGGTAGCCAATGGGCATCGTGTGATGGTGGAATCAGGCGCAGGAAAAGGCAGCCGTTATACCGATAAAGATTATGCAGAAGCAGGCGCAGAAATTGCTTTTGAAAAAGCAGCAGTGTACCAATGTCCAATTTTAATTAAGACGGCGCCGCCAGTTGAATCTGATTTGCCTTTTTTACAAATGCATCAAACCATTATTTCTCCTTTACATTTATCTGCAATCAATCAAGAAGTGTTGGTGGCCATGATGGCGAAAAAAATTACTGCTTTATCAATCGAAAATATCAAGGACGAAAACCAAAACTATCCCATCTTAAGAAGCATGAATGAGATTGTGGGTAGTGCGGTGATGTTGATTGCCGGACAATACCTTAGTAATTTTAATTCAGGTAAGGGTGTATTGTTGGGTGGTATTAGTGGTGTTCCTCCAACTAAAGTTGTGGTCATTGGTGCAGATATTACGGGTGAGTTTGCAGTACGCAATGCACTTGCATTGGGGGCAAGTGTTAAAGTATTTGACAACAATGTTTCTAGACTGCAGCGACTACAAAATAATTTAGGTCAACGGGTTTGGACTTCTGTGATTGAGCCAAAAATATTAGCAAAGCAACTTAAAACTTGTGAAGTAGCAGTTGGTGCATTGACCAATGAAATTGGGAGAGCACCCATTGTTGTCACAGAGGAAATGGTGATGAATATGCGACCAGGTAGTATTATTATTGATGTTGCGGTGGATAGGGGCGGATGTTTTGAGACCACTGAATTAACCAACCATGAAAATCCAATTGTCATCAAACATGATGTGATTCATTATGGGGTACCCAATATCCCAAGTGGTTTTGCGAGAACAGCAAGTCAGGCAATAAGCAATGTCTTGATGCATTTAATGGTGGAGATAGGAGATCAAGGTGGCTTGGAAGAAATCATCTGGCATCAATTACACCTTCGCGAGGGGGTATATTTATACAAAGGATCATTGACTGATTTTTATATGAGTCAAAAATGCAATTTAAAATATACCGATTTGAATTTGTTGATCGCAAGCAGAAGTTAATACAGTTGCTTATATTTTAAAATCCGATAGACACAATTGTTGATTACAAAATTGGTATTCTTGTGGGTCGTTGCTTGCTACAATAATTAATTTATGCATGGCATATGCTTGCATTAATTGATGGTAGGTCTGAATCCCTTCTTGATCTAAATTACTACATGGCTCATCCAATAATAAGATAGGGGCTTGATCAAAAATAGCCAAAGCCAATTTCAATCTTTGTTTCATCCCGCTACTAAAATTTCTGATCTGTTTATCTGCAGCCTTACTAAGTCCAATTTTTTCTAAGAGGTCCATTGGCTTTAAGTCGGACTCAATGGGTTTGAATTGATGATGAAATGCGATTTGTTCTAATGCAGTAAATTCTTCGACCAGTTCTAAATAAGGTGCAGCAATACTGATATGTTGGTAAATTTTTGAGCTATCAATGGATTGGCCATTGCTGTCGAGCCAATTGACCTGACCTTTTGTAAGTCCAATATAACCTGCAATAATTTGTAAGAGGGTGCTTTTGCCTGATCCGTTATTTCCTATCAATGCATAATGTTGTCCAGTGGCAAAACTAAAATCCAGATTGGAGAAAATCCATTCTTTATTGAATCTTTTTGACGCCGCTGTAAAGTGAATTTGCATATTATTCATCTTCTAGTGCACCTTTGACAAAACGCTTGATGATGCCTCTGCCACTGTCTCTAATAAAAGTGACAATTTCATCACGCTCATCGGTAGCAGGTAGTTCTTCCTCAATAAAAGCAAGTGCCTGTGTGGTGTTCATGCCCTTATTAAAAATATAGCGGTAGATATCTAAAATATGATTGATCTTTTCTAAATCAAACCCTCTTCTTTTCAATCCAACACTATTCACGCCTCCATAGCTTAATGGATTTCGAACAGCTTTAATATAAGGAGGCACATCCTTACTTACCAAACTACCTCCAGCGATATAAGCATGTTGTCCAATATGCACAAATTGATGCACGGCACTTACGCCGGCAATCCAAGCATAGTCACCTAATGTCACGTGACCAGCCACTTGTACACTGTTGCTTAAAATACAATGATTACCAATAATACAATCATGTGCAATATGACTATAGGCCATAATTAAACAATGACTTCCAACTTTGGTAACCCATCTGTCAGAAGTACCTCTGTTGATGGTTACAAATTCTCTTATAGTAGTATGGTCACCAATTTCTACGGTCGTTTTTTCTCCATTGAATTTTAAATCCTGGGGATCTGCACCAATGACTGCACCTGGGAAGATGCGACAATTTTTGCCCACCTTTGTTCCATTCATAATGGTGACATTACTTCCAATCCATGTACCTTCTCCAATTGTAACATCACTATGGATGACAGTAAATGGATCAATTTTTACATTAGATGCTACTTTAGCATTTGGGTCTATATAAGTAAACGGATGTGTCATAGGTATAAATTTATTCTGCTCTTTTTACAACTTGAGCAACTAGTTCTGACTCTGTAGCCACTTTTCCATTTACATAGACAGTGCCACGCATTTCGCAAATACCTCTGCGAATTGGAGCCATCAATTCTAATTTAAGCAACATAGTATCACCTGGCTTCACCATTTGTTTAAATTTGCAATTATTGATTTTCAAAAAATAAGTATCATAATCGCCTTTAGGCATGGCATTGATACAAAGAATCCCTCCAGTTTGAGCCAAAGCTTCTATTTGTAATACACCTGGCATCACGGGATTGCCTGGAAAATGTCCAGGGAAAAACCATTCATTGTATGTAACATTTTTAACACCCACAATAGAAGTGTCTGTTAATTCAATGATCTTGTCTACCAATAAAAATGGATGACGATGTGGTAAAGTTTTTTCTATTTGCTCTAAAGTATAAACTGGTGTAGCGCTAGGATCGTATAAGGGCACATCTTTTACATGTTTATTTTTTTTGATGTACTGCTTAATTTTTTTTGCAAATTCAACGTTGCTGCTATGTCCAGGACGATTGGCGATGATTCTTGCTTTAATTGGATAGCCTATCAATGCTAAGTCACCTATGACATCTAATAATTTATGACGCGCAGGTTCGTTAGGAAATCTTAATTCTAAATTATTTAAATAGCCTTCACTTTTTACTTCAATTTTATCTCTTTTGAAGACTTTAGCCAAACGGGCCATTTCTTCTTTGGTAACAGGCTTATCAACGACTACTATTGCATTGTTGATATCTCCTCCCTTAATTAAATCGTGTTCTAAAAGTGTTTCTAATTCATGTAAAAAACAAAAAGTTCTACAAGGTGCTATTTCTGATTTAAAATCTTTAATTGTTTTTAGCGCAGCATGTTGTGTGCCTAATACTGGACTATTAAAATCTATCAGGGTGGTGATTTGATAGTCTAATGCAGGTAATGCCACCATCTCTACACGCTTGTCATCGTCGTAATGAAAAATATTTTCATCGATGCTGTACCATGCTTTTGCTGCATCTTGTTCTAATACACCCACTTTTTCAATGGCTTCAATGAATGGTGTAGAACTACCATCCATGATTGGAATTTCTGGTCCGTTTAATTCAATCAAAAGATTATCAACACCTAAACCAACTAAAGCGGCAAGGATATGTTCCACCGTGCTTACTTTGGCATCACCTACTTGCAAAGTTGTTCCACGACTTGTATCTGTTACTAAATCACAATCTGCTTTGATTACTGGTTGATTTGGTAAATCAACTCTTTGAAATTGAATACCAAAGCCTGGATTTGCAGGATGCAATGCCATATCTACTAAAACGCCTGTATGTAATCCGGTTCCGCTAATACTGATACTTTTACATAGTGTATGTTGCTTATCGGGATTAAAAAGTTGATCCATTTGTAACTAGTTTAGAATAGCTTCGTTAAAAGCTTGATTTAAAGCAAAAATACGCCTGATTTAGGCTTTTTGAGACAGTTGCTGTACTAATATTTCGAGTTCTTGGACTCTTTTTTCCAATTCTGGGAGGTTTTTGATGTAAACTTGGCTTCTTAGGCTTTGTTTTTGCTCTGCTGCAGGGTTGCCAGTTAGGGTCACATTTGCCGTTTTTACTGTTTTTGTCACGCCACTTTTAGCTGCAATTTTTACCCCATCTGCAACATGAATATGCCCAGCAAAACCAACCTGCCCTCCAATCATTACATTGTTGCCAATTTTGGTACTTCCACTAACACCTGTTTGAGCGGCGATGACTGTATTACTTCCTATTTCTGCGTTATGTGCTATCTGAATTTGATTGTCTAATTTAACACCCTTGCGAATAATAGTCGATCCAATAGTTGCTCGGTCGATTGTGGTGTTGGCGCCAATTTCAACATCATCTTCGATCACCACATTTCCAAGTTGAGGTACTTTTTGAAAACTACCATCCTCTTTAGGGGCAAATCCAAAACCATCACTTCCAATAATTGTTCCACTATGAATAGTGACATGATTACCAATAACACAATCTGCATAAATAACCACACCTGGATGGATGGTGACATGGTTGCCAATTTTTACATTTTCTCCTATCACTACATTGCTAAATATTTTTACATGTTCACCTAGTACAGCCCCTTCACCTATATAGGCGAAAGCGGCGATAAAATGGCTTGCACCTAATGTAGCAGTTGCTGCAATAAATGAAGGTGTTTGAATGCCTACAAGTTGTTGTGATTTTAATTCTTGGTATTTTGTAAGTAAGGTAGCGAATGCAGCATAGGCATCTGGAACTCTAAT
>JBIKJM010000113.1:0-5425 GCA_044360985.1 Sediminibacterium sp.
TCATGTTTTAATATTTTAGATAGAAAACGCAGTTGTTATTATTTCATTTTGTTCTTTCGCGTGCACTTTAGCATAACCAGTTGCTGTAGCAGCACTTGCTTGTCTACTAATGACACCATATTTAATCCCCTTTAAATTCATTTGCAAGAAACTAGCAGCGCCCATATTCAAAGGTTCTTCTTGCACCCAGAACCAAATTGCTTTTCCATATTTTTGGTGCAATGCAGTAATTTGTTGAACAGGTAATGGATACAATTGTTCTAAACGCACAATGGCAATATCTGTTCTTTGTTCTGTTTTTTGTCTTTCTGCCATTTCGTAATAAATCTTACCAGAACAGAACAATACTTTTTTAACGTCCTCCACTTTTTGAACAAATGTATCGTCAATCACTTCTTTGAATCCACCTTTTGTCAAATCAGACATCGGACTAAATGTGGCCGGGCTTCTTAAATTCGCTTTTGGAGAGAAGTTAATCATTGGTTTTCTAAATGACCAAGTTAATTGTCTTCTCAATGCATGGAATAAATTCGCCGCAGTGGTTACATTGGTGATGACCATATTGTGCTCTGCACATAATTGTAAATAACGCTCTAATCTTGCACTGCTATGTTCTGGCCCCTGACCTTCGTATCCATGTGGCAATAACATAACTACCCCATTTTGACGTTGCCATTTTTGTTCACCAGCTGCAATGAATTGGTCGATGATTGTTTGTGCACCATTTGAGAAATCACCAAACTGTGCTTCCCAAACGACCAATGCATCCACATTGGCTAACGCATAGCCATATTCAAATCCAAGTACACCATATTCGCTCAATAATGAGTTGTAAATTCTGAATGGTTGTTGTCCTTCTGCTACATGATTCAAGCGATTGAATTGTTCGTTGGTATTTTCATCTACTATAACAGCATGACGATGACTAAATGTACCACGCTTCACATCCTGTCCACTCATACGAACCGTCTTGCCTTCTGCTAATAAAGAAGCATAAGCCATTAATTCACCAGTCGCCCAGTCTATCTTTTTTTCTGTCTCGTATAATTTAATTTTCTCTTGAATTAATTTATCCACTTTTTTCAATGGCGTAAAACTAGATGGCCATTTCATTAGTGCATCAAAAATAGATTTCGCTTTATCAGCAGTAATGGATGTATCAGGTGAACTAATAAAATCTTCGTTCGTTGCTTTTCGCATTGCTTTCCATGCCAATTCTGGTGCTTGGTATTTATAGGGCAATGGATGTTGTTTCACCTCATCTAATCTTGCTTGAAGATCGGACCAGAATTTCTTTTCCATTTCCTTTGCTAATTCCTGTGCACTTGCCTCTCCATTTTGTAAAAGAAATTCAGCATAAGTTTCTCTTGGATTCTTATGTTGCTCAATCAAGCTATACAATTGAGGTTGTGTATACTTTGGATCATCTCCTTCATTGTGGCCATGTTTTCTATAACAAACCATGTCAATGAAAATATCGTTCTTAAATAATTGTCTGTAGGTTGTTGCAATTTGCACGGCTTTCACCACTGCTTCGGCATCATCTCCATTCACATGTATCACAGGTGCTTGAATCATTGCAGCAATGGAGGTACAATAGTTCGCACTTCTTGCATCATCAAAATCTGTTGTGAATCCAATTTGATTGTTAATTACAAAGTGAATCGTACCACCAGTCTTGTAACCATTCAATTGGCACATCTGTAAAATTTCATACACAATACCTTGTCCTGCGACTGAGGCATCTCCATGAATAAGAATTGGTAATATTTTGGATACATCAGAATTATACAATACATCCGATTTAGCTCTAGCAAATCCTAAAACAACTGGATCTACTGCTTCTAAATGTGATGGATTAGGCATCAATTTTAGATTCACTTTTTTATTACTGAAAGTGTTCACTTCAGAGGAAAAGCCCATATGGTATTTCACATCACCACTACCCATGGTTTGATCCAACACTGCAGTACCTTCAAATTCACTAAAAATTTCTTCGTAGGTTTTACCCATGATATTTGCTAGCACATTCAATCTTCCACGATGTGCCATGCCAATCACCACTTCTTCTACACCATGCTCTGCTGCAGTATTAATGATTGCATCCAATGCAGCAATCGTAGACTCACCGCCTTCCAATGAGAAACGCTTTTGTCCAATGTATTTAGTATGTAAGAATTTTTCAAAAATCACCCCTTGGTTTAATTTTTCAAGGATGTGTTTTTTCTGATTTAAAGGAATTGGCTGAGCAAATTTATTTTCAAACTCATCGGTTAGCCAATCGATTACTTTTTGATCAGAGATATATTTAAACTCAATGCCTAAACTGTGCGCATAAGTTTTTTGTAAATGTGTAAGAATATTCTTTAAGGTAGTTGCACCTAAGCCTATAATGGATCCTACTTGAAATGTTTTATCTAAATCTGCCTCTGTCAATTCAAAGCATGATAAATCTAAATTAGCCCCTCTATCCTTTCTAGTACGAATAGGATTGGTCGTTGCAATTAAATGTCCCTTATTTCTATAACCCAATATCAAACGGTAAACTTTGATTTCATTCGCCCAATCTGCACTTACAGAGGATAATGTGGAGGGTGCTGAAGCGCCTTGTGCAGGAGCTGCTGTGCCGTTTTGCATCGCAAAATCGAAGCCTTCAAAAAATTTAATGATATCTGGGTCTACTGATGCTGGATCAGTTAAAAATTGTTGGTACAAACCTTCTATGAAGGCTGGATGGGAATTGGTGATGTAGCTGAAATCCTTCATTGTATATCCTTTCGTTTATTTGTAAAACTAGGTACGCAAATATCGGTTTAAATGATTGATTAATAAAGTAAAATGCGCTAAAAATCTCGGTAAAATTTTGATCAACTACCCCCATATTTTGTGTGATTTTGGAGATATTGCTTCATTTATACGCAAATAGGTCTAAAAAGTGATTTTAGATTCATTTTAACTAGTTGATTTTCAATGATTTAAACTCAAGTTTTATTTTTTTTAATTTTAATTTTTAATATTTGCACAAGTCCCTTACCTTTGCCCTCCTGAAAATTAATTAGTACATGGCAAATCATTCGGCTACAAAAAAAGATGTAAGACAAGCAACTAAACGTCGCGATAGAAACCGTTATTATGGTAAAACTACCCGTAACGCTATTCGTGATTTAAAGACAATAGAAGAACAAAAAGCTTACGACGAAAAGTTACCAACAATCGTTTCTCAAATCGATAAATTAGCAAAGCGTGGAATCATCCACAAAAATAAAGCTGCTAACTTAAAGAGCAAGTTAGCTAAGCACGTTGCTGTAAAGCAAGTGGTTAAGAAAAAGTAATTGAACACGCTTTAAAGCGTCTTTAACCAATATTGAAATCCTGCCCTACGAGGCGGGATTTTTTTGTCCCCACCCTATGTGAAATACTCCCTTTCCTAGACATCTATTTTCATTGTATCTTCGCCTTATGACTGAAAAAATATTAATCCTCGATTTTGGTAGCCAATACACTCAGTTAATTGCAAGAGCAGTTAGAGAGGCCAATGTCTATTGTGAAATTCAACCCTTTCATAATGCAATCGTCTTTGATGAACATTTAAAAGGGGTGATTTTAAGTGGCTCCCCTGCCAGTGTGAACGAAGATGAGGCACCTAATGTAGATATTCAAGCAATTTTAGCCAAACTTCCTCTTTTAACCATCTGTTATGGTGCTCAATTGAGTGCCAAGAACTTTGGTGGCAAAGTAGAAAAGTCCAACAAACGCGAATATGGTCGTGCCCAATTGCGTATTAAAAAAGAAGATATCATTTTCAAAAATATTGCAGACAATAGCCAGGTATGGATGAGTCATAGTGACTCCATTACTGTCTTGCCCGAAAATTTTGAACTATTGGCTGATACCGAGAGTATCCCTGTAGCCGGTTTTAGAAAAATAGCAGATCAAGGACATAGTTTACACGGATTCCAATTCCACCCAGAAGTCTACCATTCATCTGAAGGAAAGACCATGATCCGCAATTTCTTGGTGGAAATTTGCGGCTGTAGCCAAAATTGGACCCCAGCTTCTTTTGTCAATGAGACGGTAGCGCAATTAAAGGAACAAATTGGAGATAGTCACGTGATCATGGCATTGAGTGGCGGCGTGGACAGTACCGTTGCTGCAACCTTAATTCATAAAGCCATTGGGAATCGCCTTCATGGTATTTTTGTTGACAATGGGGTTCTAAGAAAGGACGAGTTCCAACAGGTACTGGATATGTACCAAAAAATAGGATTGAATGTAAAAGGGATTGATGCTAAAAATATGTTCTATGACGCCCTTGCAGGCAAATCTGATCCCGAAGAAAAGCGAAAAATCATCGGAAAACTATTTATAGATGTATTTCAAATAGAAGCTTCTAAAATGTTGGAAGCCAAGTTTTTAGGTCAAGGAACAATTTATCCAGACGTCATTGAAAGCGTAAGCGTTCATGGACCTTCTCAAACCATTAAGTCGCACCATAATGTAGGTGGTTTACCTGACACCCTGCACCTTAAATTAGTGGAGCCTCTTCGTAGTTTATTCAAAGATGAAGTTCGAAAAGTGGGCCTTGAATTAGGGATCCCCGCAGATATGATTCAAAGGCATCCTTTCCCTGGTCCAGGTTTGGCTATCCGTATCTTGGGTGAGATTACACCTGAAAAAGTAGACCTTTTACAAAGAGCTGATGCGATTTATATCAATGGACTAAAAGAATTTGGATTATATGATAAGGTATGGCAAGCCGGAACCATCCTTTTACCTGTAAAAAGCGTTGGCGTAATGGGAGATGAAAGAACTTATGAGTTCACTGTGGCATTAAGAGCAGTCACTTCTGTGGACGGAATGACGGCAGACTGGGCACACCTACCTTATGAATTCTTAGCGCATATGAGCAATTCTATCATCAACCAAGTAAGAGGTATCAATAGAGTTGTATATGATATTAGCAGTAAACCACCTGCTACTATTGAGTGGGAATAATGGAACTTAATGGCTTAAAGTTTAATATTAATTAAAATGGGCTAATTCATTTAAATATAATGAATTAGCCCATTTTTTATTAGTTCAATTTCTTTTGAATAGAGGTAATTTGATCCTGTAATGTATTCACCACCCCAGCTAATTGATCCACATTCCACATTGGCTGTGACCCAGCTTTATGAATAATGTAAACGGCCTTCCAAACCTCTACAATATCTTTGGTATTTACTTGATATGGCTCGTATAATGGATTGTCACTCAACAAAGTAAGCTTCTCCCCAATGGCATCCACCGAACGATCATCATTGGTGATGATACGCTTGTAAACTACACCGTCTGTATTTGAAATAACGATATAGGTATTGCTGCTTTTTACATCTTTAAGACTGGCCACACGCTCACCCACAATCACACTTCCACTAGGGGTTGG
>JBIKJM010000114.1:0-5398 GCA_044360985.1 Sediminibacterium sp.
TTGTTTAATTTTTAATTTAAAAATCTAGGCTTAAGTTAAGCCAAATCAAAGATATTGTTGGGTTAAGCCAATAAAAATTTGGAAGTTTTTGTGTCTACCCCTATTTTTGCAGTCCATTCTAAGAATGGCTAGAGGATTGCCTGATGGTGTAACGGTAGCACAACTGTTTTTGGTGCAGTTTGTCTTGGTTCGAATCCAGGTCAGGCAACCAAAGAAAAAGAAGCCGCAACGTAAGTTGCGGTTTTTTTATGCCCGAAGAGATCCATCAAGCTTGCTTGAATGGAGCGATGAGGGCATAAAAAAACAAAGGCAGTTCTAGGAACTGCCTTTGAGGCTTCATTATTTCATGTTGGGATTTTCCAAAATGAAAGGAAGACCGACCGAAGGGAGGTCCATCCTTTTCAACAATTATTCAATAGTCAAATTATACTTCTCCAACAATCCGCCCAACTGACCCTTAGAATGCTTTGACTTTTTAATCTTATTCGCATCCATATCAATGGAATAATTAAATGCCGTAGTGAAATCGGCTTTTTCTAAATTAGTGGTACTAAAAATTGCATTGGTTAAATCACATTGATCGAAAACAGCATTGGTTAAATCTGCTTCTGTAAAATCCACTTCATTCAATTTAGAATGGAGAAAAATGGTATTCTTTAATTTTAACTTATAAAAGGAAGCATAGGTTAAAATACAATGATCAATTGCAATGGAAATACTGAAACTATCGGTTGTGTCAAACTTCAATCCAACCATTTTACACTCCTTGAATTGCACATCCCTTAGTACCACTTTATTAATACTCGCTAAACTTAAATCGCAATTTTCAAAAATACAACCTATGAATTTAATTGTATTCAGATCACAATCAGATAAAATACATTTTTTAAAAGTGCAATTTTCATACTCTCCTTTTTTTAATGCTTCTGTCCTGAAATCTATACTATCAAAAACTACATCTTCAATTATTTCCATAAATTAAATTTAGAAGCCTGTATTTTTTGATATAGGCAAATCAATCAAAAATTAATTAGCATTTATTTCCTTGATACAACTTGCTAAAGCATCCTCCCAATGGCGAATATCAATCGCTAGATTCTGTTCAATTTTTGAAGTATCTAAGACAGAATAGGAAGGCCTTTTAGCAGGCGTAGGAAAATCTTTGGTTTCAACAGGATTTAATACACAATCTAAACCAGCAATTGCTTTTATTTTATCTGCAAAATCATACCAGGTGGTCTCACCCATATTCGCAAAATGATACACTCCCTTGATTGATTTACCGGCATTCATTGCTTCAATCATTTTCATTGTAGCAATGGCTAAATCTTTTGCATAAGTTGGTCTGCCCTTTTGATCTGCTACAATATTTAAATTTGGTCTTTCCTTCATCAAGCGCATCATGGTTTTCACAAAATTATTACCATGACTACTAAATACCCAAGAGGTTCTAATGACAATTGTATCCTCATTGGCTTCCATAGCCATTTTTTCCCCAGCGGCTTTTGTAGATCCATAATAATTTACAGGATCTACTTTTGTTGTAGTTTCATAAGGCGCTGTTGCTTCCCCATCAAATACATAATCTGTTGAGTAAGTAATAAAAGGGATTGCTAAATTTTTACAAATACTTGCTAAAGCTTGAACAGCAGTGGCATTGACTGTATAAGATAATTCCTTTTCTGTTTCTGATTTATCTACTGCGGTATAAGCCGCAGTATTAACAATACAATCAGGCGCAATAGAATGAATTATTTTTTCAAATGTTTCTGGGAAAGTCAAATCCAATTTACTTCTATCTACCAATACAAATTCAAATGCAGGATATGATTTTGCAAGCTGGCCTAATTCCCATCCCAATTGACCATTGGCCCCTGTTATTAAAATTTTATGCATCGCCATATTGAATAACTAAATTGAATAATTGACTCCTATGATTAAATGGTGCATAAATTATTTTGAAATAAATTCTTTAGGCAATTTTGTCCACTCAGTTGGTGGCAATGCTTTAAAGTAGTCGTAGGTCTTTTGTAAGCCTTCTGCTCTTTCTATTTTTGGTTCCCATCCTAAAATGGTTCTAGCTTTTGTGATATCGGGCTGTCTTTGTTTTGGATCATCCACTGGTAATTCTTTGTAAACAATCTTCACAGTGTTGCCTGTTAATTTCAATACCTCTTCCGCAAAATCCTTTAAGCTAATTTCATTTGGATTACCAATATTCACTGGACTTGAGTAGTCGCTTAATAATAATCTATAAATGCCTTCTACTAAATCATCCACATAACAGAAGCTTCTTGTTTGTGAACCATCTCCAAACACAGTCATATCCTCACCTCTTAAAGCTTGTCCAATAAATGCAGGTAGTGCGCGTCCATCATTCAATCGCATTCTTGGACCATAGGTATTGAAGATTCTAATGATCCTTGTTTCAACATGATGAAAAGTATGGTAAGCCATCGTGATGGATTCCATATAACGTTTTGCTTCATCATACACCCCTCTTGGACCCACTGGATTCACATTGCCCCAGTACTCCTCGGTTTGTGGATGCACGAGTGGATCTCCATAAACTTCGCTCGTACTTGCAACCAATATTCTTGCACCCTTTGCTTTGGCTAGGCCCAAGCAATTATGCGTACCCATCGCACCTACTTTCAAAGTTTGTATAGGGATCTTTAAATAATCTATTGGACTTGCTGGTGAGGCAAAATGTAAAATATAATCCAGGTCGCCTTTGATATCAATGAACTTTGTCACATCATGGTGGATGAATTCAAAATTTGGATTCGATGTCAAGTGCTCAATATTCATTAAGTCTCCTGTGATTAAATTATCCATCGCAATCACATAGTAGCCTTCTTTGATAAATCGATCACACAAGTGGGATCCTAAAAATCCCGCAGCGCCTGTAATTAAAATTCTTTTTTGACTCATTTTGTTTCTTGTTGAGATTCGTCCTTATAATTTATTTGAGTCCGCTCTTCCAATACTTTCATAATGATAGCCTAAGTCATTCATCTTGGCTACATCAAATAAGTTTCTACCATCAAAAATGATCTTGTGCTTGAGCTCTTGTTCCATGCGCTCAAAGTCCGGTGTTCTAAACTCACTCCACTCTGTCGCTATAATGAGTGCTGCTGCATTTTGTAATGCTTCATACTGGTTACTTGCATATTGTATCTTATCTCCTATCTGTCCTTTTACATTGGACATCGCTTCTGGATCGTAAGCTGTAACTGTAGCGCCTGCTGATGTTAAAGCGTCAATGATACTCAAAGCTGGTGCTTCTCTAATATCATCTGTATTAGGCTTAAAAGCGAGTCCCCATAAAGCAAAATGCTTGCCTTGTAAATCGTTCTTATAATAAGCCTTAATCTTTTCAACTAAATGTAGTTTTTGATTGGCGTTTACTTTTTCTACTGCCTTTAAAATCTCAAAAGCATAGTTCACTTCGTCCGATGACATGATTAAGGCTTGTACATCTTTTGGAAAACAAGAACCACCATAACCAATGCCTGGGAATAAAAATCTTTTGCCAATTCTGTCATCACTACCAATCCCTCTTCTTACCATGTCCACATCCGCTCCCATGCGCTCACACAACTGTGCAATCTCGTTCATAAATGAAATCTTAGTTGCAAGGAAACTATTTGCTGCATACTTTGTTAGCTCTGAACTACGCTCATCCATAAAGATCACAGGATTACCCTGTCTTACAAATGGTGCATATAAATCACTCATTAATTTTTTAGCTCTATCAGATTTTGTGCCCACCACGACTCTATCTGGTTTCATGAAATCATCCACCGCCACACCCTCTCTCAAAAACTCTGGGTTGCTGACTACATCATACTCACCTTTATAGTTTTGTGCAATCGCTGCGCTTACTTTATCTGCTGTACCAACTGGAACTGTGCTCTTGTTTACAATGACTTTGTATCCTTTTAAAATCTTTCCTAAATGATCCGCAACACCCAACACGTATTTTAAATCCGCACTACCATCCGCACCCGGAGGGGTTGGCAATGCTAAAAAAATTATCTCTGCATCCTCCACCGCTTCTTCTAACTGTGTGGTAAATCTTAGACGCTCCTCTTTGATATTTCTTAAAAATATTTTCTCTAAGCCTGGTTCGTAAATAGTGATTTGTCCTCCGCTTAATTTTTCAACCTTCGATTGATCAATGTCCACGCAAGTTACTTTGTTACCCGTCTCTGCAAAACAAGTGCCTGTAACCAATCCTACATATCCTGTGCCTACTACTGCTATTTTCATTAATAGATTATTTTAATTAAAGAAAGATTGTACCCCTTCTGTAATATATATTAATTGTGCCTCCTCCATTTCTGTGTGAATTGGCAATGAACAAACACATGGCGTTAACTGATCCGTTATTTTTAAATCCCATTGGCCTTGTTGGTCTATAGCAAACATCTTTTGAAGATGTCCTGGTACAGGATAATAAATCATACATGGAATTTCTTTAGCTGCTAAATGTGCAATGAATTTTTCTCTATCCACTCCTTTTAATTGAATGGTATATTGATGAAACACATGCGAACTATAATTTGCAATAGCTGGTGTTACAATAGATTGAATACCAGAAAACGCATTTGTATAATATGTAGCGACAGCTTGTCTTGCTTTATTGTACGCATCTAATTGAGCTAGTTTAATATTTAACACCGCTGCTTGAATTGAATCCAATCTTGAATTACAACCAACTAAATCATGATAATAACGCGCAGATTGACCATGATTGGCAATCATTGCCATTTTATCCGCTAATACTTTATCATTTGAAAATATTGCACCCCCATCTCCAAATGCACCTAAATTTTTACTAGGATAAAAAGAAGTCGCACCGATATGACCCATGGTACCAGTTTTTTTAACCGTACCATCAGAGAAAGTATAATCTGCTCCTATCGCTTGTGCATTGTCCTCGATCACATATAAATTATGTTGCTTTGCAATTTCCAAAATCTCCTCCATTGGTGCAGCGTGTCCATATAAATGTACCGGTACAATCGCTTTTGTTTTTGGTGTAATCGCTTTTTTCAAGCTTTCAGTATCCATGCAATAAGTCACAGGGTCTACATCTACAAAAACAGGGGTCAATTTTAACAAGGCCACTACCTCTGTGGTAGCGATATAAGTAAATGAAGGCGTGATGACTTCGTCTCCAGGTTGTAAGTCCAATGCCATCATCGCAATTTGCAGCGCATCCGTTCCATTAGCACATGGCACCACATATTGTACCCCTAAATATTCCCCTAAATTTTTTGAAAAATCTTGTACGGCTTTACCATTAATATACGCAGCAGAATCCAATACGTTTTGTATGGCCTGGTCAACCTCTTCTTTGATTGCTAGATACTGATTTTTTGTATCTACC
>JBIKJM010000115.1:0-5389 GCA_044360985.1 Sediminibacterium sp.
TTTTTTCTGAGCAGATTTAAAATCTTCTTCAGATAATACCGGTGTAAAAATCACCATTAATTCGTAATTGTTCATTACTTGAATTTTTTGGTTAAATAATTGGTTTTTCCCAGTGGACATCCTTATTCAGAATGAATCTGCCAAAACAGATTTGGGAGGGCGAAGGTAGGCTATTTCAGTGGATTTCCGCTCAAATTTGACTTAAAAATTAGGGCCACAGGAAAATGATCACTATACCCACCCCTAAACTGGTCCCCATTCCAGGTTCTTTTAGGATATCCAGCGTATTTACCCTGGTTTTCAATCATATCTGGGGTTTTGTAAATGATTGATTGATAATGATTTAAGTCCGATTTACTTGTTTTCCAATTTGGACTAAGTAAGATCTGGTCAAAAAGGTTCCAGCTATCCCTAAAAGCAAGTGTGCCCTGGCCCTGCCTAAACATAGGTAAAAACGGATTATTAAGGCCCAAGGTCTTCAAACTTTTATTGGTCGGGTTATCGTTAAAGTCCCCCATCACAATCCAATGCGCATTTGGATCTACAAGATGAATACTATCCATAATCCGCTTACAGGTAGTGGCTGCCCAGATTCTATTTTTTTTGGCTAAGCTAGAGCCACCTCTTCTACTGGGCCAGTGGTTCACTAATACATAAACCCATTGTTGTTGAAGTTGTCCTTTTACTAGTAAAATATCTCGGGTGGCATAGTCTTGAAAATGATTGGCGTCTTTTAAAGAATAGGATTTGTATTGAATGGGCTTGAAAAAACGAGGTTGATAAATTAAAGCAACATCAATGCCTCTTGGATCCTTTGAATTAAAGTGGATGTATCGATATTGGTATTTTTTGATGGCATTGGACTGTATGACTTTTTCAAGCACATATTGATTTTCAATTTCTGCTACACCCAATAATGCAAGACCTTCTTTCGTCCCTAATTGACCTAGTCCAAAAATCACTTTGCCTAATTGTGCTGTTTTTTGAGCATACCTTGATGCGCTGTATCCCTTTGCACTATTGGGTAAGAACTCTTCATCATTCACAATGATTTGATTGGTAGTGTCATAAAAATTTTCACAATTGTAAAAAGCAACCACTTGCATTGCTTTTATTTGGTTTTGATAACTACAAGTGATGAAGAAAAGAGGCACTAAGATTATTTTATTGACCATGATTTTTTATAAATATGCGTTTTAAATAAATTCGATAACAGCGTATTTGCCGAAGCAAATCGATTGATTTTAAAATGCAATTTGCTGGCATGAATAAAATTGCACGCTGTTGTTTACTTTTTTCTTGTTGTATTTATATCAACGTAAATCCATTGATAGCACAAATCGAAAATGCAGATGCATTGCCAAAACAATTTGATATCATAGGAGAGTCATCTATCTATTGGGTGCCTAATTTATTACAATCTAGTAATGGAGGATTGCAAGAAATGGCCCAATATCATGGCTTTGCATTGAATTGGGTCCCTAGGGGATTATTGAGTAATAGGGGGAATCAAATCAATGGCATTGATTGGCGCACCAATTTAAATGGCTGGGATCCAAGTTTTAGTTATGCAGGATTGTATAGAGGATTTAAAACAATCAATCTAAATCCACCTTATGGTATGAATGCATTTGGTATAAGTGGTCCTTCAGGAAATAGTTTTATGTCTTCCAATGCGGCCTTGTTTACAAAAACAAAATCTATTAGTACGAGTGTATCCAATGCAACCACCATGCAAGAATTGAGACTTCAATGGCATACTGGACTTTTAAAAAATAATTACATAATGAATGTAGATGCAGTCCTTCAAAAAACACCTTTAGGCTATTTGGCCAATGGCGTGAAAGATCGACAAGGTTTTTTATTGAGTGTTGCAAAACTCATCTCAACAAGACAGCAATTGGGTTTTACTTTTTGGTGGAGTCCGGTAATGCAAGGAAAACGCGCGCCAACGGTACAAGAATTGTATACCCTTACTAAGGATCCATTATACAACCCGAGCTGGGGATGGCTTGATGGCAAACCTTTTTATGCCAATACGAAAAAAAGCAATGCACCTGTCATGAGTATGCATTATGATATTCGAACAAAAAAAGAAAACCTGATTCAATTGAATCTAGGGTTGGTGATTGGAAGACAAAGCTCGACACAGTTGGACTGGTCTAAAGCTGCAGACCCAAGACCTGACTACTATAAATACTTACCTAGCTATGCCATTGACGAACAACTTAAAAATAAGTTATTGAATTGGTATGCCATACATCCTGAATTATTGCATGTTCAATTTGATCAGTTAAAAGCAAAAAATCAAGCAAATGAAAATGGAGCAGCACAATATATTATCAATGAACAAATACAACAATTACAATTGCTTCGTTTTTCTGTACTTTCAAATTATAGCATAAGCCCAATCACAAAATGGCATTTTGGTTTATCACTCAATGCAGATAAAATTGGATACAGCAATCAAGTGGCAGACCTATTGGGTGGAAAATTTTATTACAATTACAATACTTGGGTGAATGATGATGGGCTTGCAGCCGCTTTTCAAAATGACGTACAATTTCCAGATCGTAAAATAAAAGTAGGGGAATCATGGGGTGCGCATTATGTTTTGACCAATCTAAATAGGAGTATTTGGACTTCCTTCAATAGTGCTACCCCTTTATTGGAATGGGGGTTAGGCGTGAAGATGAACCTTGATAAAATGCAAAGGGAAGGCTTGAAACAAAATGGCTTATTCCCTGATCTTTCCAAAGGCGTATCTGTTTCTGCATTCTTTCCTTCTTATCAGTACCAATTGTATCTGCGTTACAAATTCAATGGAAGATGGTACCTAACCACGCGGTTGTTTCAGGAATGGGAAGCGCCGGATGCATCCGAGTTGTATGCAGACCCTGCAAATCATGCAATACAAAATCCATTCCTTTTGCCAATCATCCATTTAGGTACTGAAATTAAATTACAATTTATGGGGAGTAGTATAAAGGCCAATGCTATACTTTTTGCGCAGTCTAATCAAAATGAACGTCAATATAAATTATTCTATCACGACTACTTTAATGCTTTTGTAAGGGCCAGTGTTGGACAAATGGAGACGATGCATTATGGCGTAGAATCTTTTATTGAAACCAATTGGACCAGCCCAATTCAGTTGAACATTGGCAATAGCTATGGTTGGTATACCATTACCAATCAGCCATTGTATGAAATTAGGATCGCCGATAACTTGTATAAAGTACAATCGGGTAGATTGTTAATAAATGATTTCCCTGCCACATCCTATCCTCAATCCGTGCAAGCGTTTACGATTAATTATCAACCAGTTTATTCCTTGCGCATTAGCTATACGGCAGTGTATTCAAGCAGACGTGCAATTAGTCATGATCTATTTAGAAGAAGCGATTGGGTAAAATTAAATAGTCCAACAAATATCATTTGGGAAGACCTATACAAGCCTGTTTGGGCTTCTAATCAATGGGTGTCAAATTTATTCATTTCAAAAAACTTTGAAGTAGAAACTAAAAACAGAAAAATAAATTTAAGGTTGACGAGTTCTATACGAAATCTATTAGGAGCCTCTATACCTAGTTTAATCTTTGAACAGTCAAGGTATGATTACAAAAATTTTAAGACAGATAAATTTCCTGCAAAATATATTTATGACTTGAGAAGAACCTATACAATTGGCTTGCAGGTATCGATGCTTTAATACGACTTCATAACTCAAATTTTTATTTTATTCAAATCATTCACTTTAATTACTTCAAATAGTTTATTCAAATAGTTTATTCAAATGAATCACTTCAATTATTTCAATCACATCAATCAAATCACGCACTTCAATTTTTTATTATTCAAATTTATTTTATGAAAAACAATGTCTCTTCTTTAGCTGCTTTAATGATGCTGCTGTTTTCAATCACTTGCTGTATGGCTTGTTTCAAGAAAGCAGCTTACGCTTCATCCTTTGAAGGTCAACTGAGCGATAGCTTAATCACTATCAAACAGCTTAAGCGTTTACATCAGGTTGGAGAAGTTGAGCCTATTCAAAAGGAATGGATGCTTCAGGCGGTGGTCGTGGCCAATGATGAGTATGACAATTGGTATAAATCAATCGTCATTCAAGATAGTACTGGCGGTATCATGTTGTTATTAGACGGACAAAATCTTTTTCAAGATTATCCAGTTGGCACTTTGATTCGATTGCGTTTAAAAGACTTGCTCTTATCTGATTATCGACGAATGGTTCAATTGGTTGGTGCTGTGGATAGTAGTTCGGGTAGTTTAGTGACAGGTGGAATCCCATTACCTTTATTCAAACAGCATATTCAAATTCTACAAGACAATTATCCGATTATCCCAATTCAAGTTCAATTTAAAAACCTGCACGATTCTTTGCAAGGCCGCTTGATTCAATTATCTAATATTGAATTTTCTGCTACTGATACAGCTCAAACATTTGCAGATAAGAAAAACAAATTGGGTGCTAGCCGCGCCCTTAAATTTTGTACTGGAGGCACTATTTATCTTAGGACCAGCGGGTATGCAGATTTTGCTGGAGGGGCCATCCCAAATGGGAATGGATCCATATTGGGGGTGTATTCTGTTTTTAACTCAGAAAAGCAGCTCTTAATCCGACATCCAGATGACATTTTGTTGACCAATCCACGATGTTCAGGCGCAGCCTGGCTGAAAAATTAACGGTTTTTGACCCATTTTACCGCGTAGACTTGTCAGCTTGGCAGAAGCATGGCTTTGGTCCTTATTTTGCAATACTAGAACCAAACGATATAACTATGCAAAAAGGTCAAATAAGAGTTCAGACAGAGAACATCTTCCCAATCATTAAAAAGTTCCTTTATAGTGACCACGAAATCTTTATTCGTGAATTAGTGAGTAATGCAGTGGATGCATCACAAAAATTAAAAACATTAAGCTCAAAAGGCGAAGTAAAAGGAGACATAGGTGATTTAAGAGTGGACGTGATTGTGGATGCAAAAGAAAAAACAATTTCTATCATTGACAATGGTATTGGTATGTCTGCCGAAGAAGTAGACAAGTACATCAACCAAGTGGCATTTAGTGGAGCAGAGGAATTTGTAACTAAGTATCAAGATGCTAGCATCATTGGTCATTTTGGTTTAGGATTTTATAGCTCATTTATGGTGAGTGATAAAGTAGATATTTATTCTAAGAGTCATACAGATGCACCAGGTGTTTTCTGGAGTTGTGACGGAAGCCCAAGCTATGAATTATACGAGGTAGATTATAGCAATAGAGGAACTAAGATTGTGATGCATATCAATGAAGAAAGCAAAGAATTTTTAGAGCCTTCAAGAGTGAAATCTATTTTAGATCGTTTCTGTAAATTTTTACCAGTCGCTAT
>JBIKJM010000116.1:0-5348 GCA_044360985.1 Sediminibacterium sp.
TTCAACGGATCATCATTGACTTCGCTACCCATAATGACTGGAATGTATTCATCTAGCAAGTCGGTCATCTGACGCGCCATCCTTGTTTTAGCTTGACCACGTAATCCTAAAAACAAAATATTATGTCTGCTCAATAGCGCACGCTCCGTGTCTGGAATCACTGTGTCTTCATAACCCAAGATACCTGTAAAAGGATTTTCTTTGTTTTGTAAACAGGTAACCAAATTATCACGCACTTCTTCCTTGATAGACCTGGACTGATATCCAGACTTGATCAATTGTCCAAGGGTATTGATTTTTTCAATACCTGCTACTTTCTTGCCGTCTATTGCTGATTTATTCGCCACTTCTTTTTTCATTTTAGTATACTGTTTTTCGCTTTCCACTTTCAAAATCATTAAATATAAAACTACCTAGTTTATCTAAAGATGCAAAGAACGCTTTACCATGATTCATCTCGGTAAACTCTTCTACAAATTTTTGTAAATAAGGGTCGGATGCAATCATAAATGTGGTTACTGGAATTTTTAATTTCTTACACTGCGCCGCCAAATTTAAACAACGATTCACTACTTTTCGGTCTAATCCAAAACTATTCTTATAGTACTTAGAACCAATCTTTAAACAAGTTGGCTTACCATCGGTAATCATAAAAATCTGTTTGTTTGGATTTTTACGACGACGCAATAAATCCATTGCCAATTCTAATCCTGCCACCGTATTGGTATGATAAGGTCCTACTTGTAAATAGGGAAGGTCTTTAATTTCAATACTCCATGCATCGTTCCCAAAAACAACAATATCAATTGTGTCTTTAGGGTATTTAGTGGTAATTAATTCACACAAAGCCATCGCCACTTTTTTTGCAGGGGTGATGCGATCCTCTCCATACAATATCATAGAATGCGAAATATCAATCATCAACACCGTAGAAGTTTGTGTTTTAAAATCACTTTCACGAATGAGCAAATCATTTTCTTCCATCCTGAAATTGTCTACTCCATGATTGATTTGTGCATTACGGATACTTTCTGTAAAATCTACTTGATCAATATTGTCGCCAAATTGATAGGCCCTGGTGTCCGGACTAAGTTCTGCGCTGGGTCCGGTTTTATTCGTTTGGTGATTGCCCTTGGACCCCTTTTTTAATTTGCCGAAAATGTCTTCTAGGCTCTTTTTACGTATGGTCTGCTCTGTTTTAGAGGTAATCTTAAATGTTCCGTCTGGGCCATTTTCTTTTAAATAACCATTCTCCTTCAAATCCTCTATAAAATCACCCATGCCATAGTCGTCATTAGTGAATTTGTGTTTTCGATCTAATTGGTTCAGCCAGTCTAATGCTTCTGTAGCATCACCATTGGTATAATTCAATAGTTCTGTAAACAGGTCAAGCATTTGCTCGAACATGCTTTTTTTGTTTTCGCCCGCCTTAAATGGGGTAAATTGAAATCCTTTCATATCGCATACAAAATAGCGAATAAGCAATAAATATGATTACGATTTGAGTTAATTTTTATAGCTAATTTTTACACTAATTGAGCGTCTAGTAAATTATAGGACGAAGTCTTCGGGAAACAAGCTCAACAAATTTTGAAAACTATAAAGCAATCCCTTAGGTGAACAATAACTGTGCTTAAATTTTTGCTTTACTTGTTTATGTAACCAAGTTGCTAGGGTGTTGCCTAAATCTGAATTGGGATCTATCTTACCGAATTCAACATTTTCACCATTTGTATTTAAAATTCCTAATGCTTCCTGATATAGTGCCAGCAACGCTTGTGGCTTTAGGCGAAATAAATTATACAAATGAAAAATATCAAATACTAGAAAATACATTTGCTGTTGACCCAGTTTACTCAAGCCACCATTATTTTGTAAAAAAGGGCTTAAGCTACCTGGCTCTAATCCAACTGCAGCCACCATGCCCTTAAATGGTTGATTGGTTTTTAATTTAATTAAATTGGGAGTTGCAATAAAGCTTCCTTCAAAATGTTCATTTAAATAAGTCAATTGCAATTTGCCTTTTGTTTTCAATGGAGTACTTGATTCAATAAACAATTGCATGTCATTGGAAGCGCTGCTTTTTACTTTGCTAGATTTATTCGATTGTTTTTCGACATTTTGCTTCGATACAGACATGGCATGATTGATTTTAAATTCACTCAATAAATCACACCAAGAAAAAGGATAAAGGAGATTACGTTTTGGCTTTGACGGTAAGTCCTCATCGATTTTACCACCGCGGAGTTCGACTCTCTCGGTTGGCAGCCATTGAAGGCTTCTTGATGATGATCAAAGATACATTTTAATCATTAATGAATATTTCTATTCGGTCGGAATATTAGATGAAAAATCCGAATGAATTTAGTAAGCATCAAACCATTAAGCTTGCGCTTCGATCAAATCCTATTCCTTCCTTAAATTTTACATAGCCCAATTGGTTGGTGTAAAGGGTAGTTTGACCTATCAAAAAGGGGGGAATATTGGCATGATGGTGTCCATAAATCCAGGCATTTGGGGCCGTTTTTTGCATAAAATCGTTCAAATTTGAGGCAAAACAGGCATTTATTGGGTCATTTTGGTGTTTTTTGGGATAATTCAAAAAACTGGGTATATGGTGGGAAATGACCATTTTTCGAGCTGCTTTTGACGCCAATGCAATCTCTAAAAAATGAAGCGCATTCTGGTGTAACTCATTATATACCTCTGGCGTCAATTTGCTGCCATTCCATTGGATCTGGTTAAAATCCTGCACCCTTTTTGCGACTATTTCCGTCAATTGATCGGGAATATGCGACCATAAAGTAGAAAAAATGAGGGCAATGGGACCAGCAGGATCTGCTATCTCCTTTACAATGTTATTGAGCAGCAAGACATTAGGTCTAATTGATTCCTCAAAACTATTTGGCATCGTCGACAAGTCTGAACCATAAAATTCATGGTTACCTGGAAGCCAATAAGTTATTTTAAAATGGTCAGATAGATAATTCAAAAAATCTTGATGCTGCTCCAAGTCAGAAATAGGCAGGATATCTCCTGCTAATATTAAAATTTCAGCAGCAGGTAAAAGCGGTTTTTTTAAAATTGCTTTTTTATTTTGTGCAAATTCTAGGTGTAAATCGGATGCGTACTGAAAATTCATAAGGCTAAAACTAAACAAAGTAATTATCTTGCCCTCACAAAATACAAAACATGAAAGAACAAAATTTTAAAAATCACGCGCAAATGGTTCCAGGGTTTCACTATCTAACATTTGGGGGAATCATTGCTTTACTTGGTGGATCGATCAACTATTTACTGAAATCAAGTGCTGAAAACAAATACTTAGCTTCTTTATTAGTCTTAGCCTCTGTCGTATTTATTTTAATTGCATGGTTTACAAGAACCTTTGCATTAAAAGCACAGGATAGAGCTATTCGTGCAGAAGAAAATTTGCGCCATTATGTGTTAACAGGAAAATTACTTCCATCTAGTTTAACAGTGGGTCAAGTGGTTGCATTAAGATTCGCTCCAGATGCTGAATTTCCAGCACTAGCAGAAAAAGCTGCAACAGGTCATTTATCACAAAAAGAGATCAAGGAATCTATCCAAAACTGGAAAGCAGATTTTTACCGCGTATAATCCACCAGTTCTAAAAAAGATATATAGACCCATTGTGCAATGGGTCTATTTTTTTGCTTAAATTTAATCTATCTAAAACCATTTTATGATCAAAAAGATAATCGCATTACTATGCATCATAATCTCTACGCAAATGGGTTTTGCGCAGGATGTAAACAAAGAACTATCTCCTCTAAAATGGAGAAGCATTGGCCCCTTTAGAGGAGGCAGGTCCAATATGGCCACTGGTGTAATCAATAATAGAGATATCTATTACATGGGCACTACTGGCGGTGGCTTATGGAAAACTGAAAACAGCGGAATGAATTGGGATAATATTTCTGACGGATTTTTTAAAACAGGTTCTGTGGGTGCGGTTGCAGTTGCAGAAAGCGATGCCAATATTGTTTATGTGGGCATGGGCGAGCACGCAATAAGAGGCGTGATGACACATCATGGAGATGGGGTGTATAAAAGTACAGACGCAGGCAAGACATGGAAAAAAATGGGACTAGATGCTACACAACATATTTCAAGAATTGCGATTGATCCAAAAAATCCAAATATTGTTTTTGTTGCAGCACAAGGTGCATTGTATAGCAAGTCAACAGAGCGTGGTATTTATAAATCCGTTGATGGTGGAACAACCTGGAAAAAAGTTTTGTATGTAGATGATAAAACAGGTTGTGCAGAAATATCAATGGATATGCACAATCCGTCTATTATGTATGCTGCAATGTGGGAACATGGTCGTTTGCCATGGCAAGTAATTAGTGGCGGACCAGGAAGTGGATTGTATAAATCTACCGATGGTGGAAATAATTGGGAGAAAATGGAAAATGGTTTACCAAAAGAAATGGGAAAGATGTCTATCGCTGTATCAAGAGCAAATCCAGAAAAAGTTTTTGCATTAATTGAAAGTGATTTTAGCAAAGACGCGGGTGGTTTATATGTGTCTGATGATGCAGGTGCAAATTGGTCTCAAATAAATAAAAGTCATCGCTTGATTCAACGCGCATGGTATTATATCGAACTGTTTCCAGATCCTACCAATGAAAATACTGTGTATGTAATGAGTGCCCCTTCATTAAAATCAATTGATGGTGGTAAAAGTTTTGTAGACTTTGCAAGTACACATGGCGATTACCATGATTTATGGATTCATCCAAGCAATGGTAAAAATATGATCATTGCAGATGATGGAGGTGCTGCTGTAACACATGATGGTGGAAAATCTTGGAGTAGTCAAAACAATATGCCGACTGCACAATTTTATAGAATCAACGTAGACAATGAAACGCCTTACAATATTTATGCAGGACAACAAGACAATAGTTCTGTTAAAATTGCAAGTCGCGCCATTGGTGCTGGCGGTATAGATGAAAGAAATTGGTCTGCATCTGCAGGCGGTGAAAGTGCGTTTTTGGCATTTGATCCAAACAACCCAAGATATGTTTTAGGTGGGTCTTACCAAGGAACCATCGAAGTGTTAGATACAAAAACAAAAGGGAGTACCAATATCATGGCTGCTCCAATTCAGTATTTAGGAAGAGATGCGAAAGATATTAAGTACAGGTATAACTGGAACGCACCAATTATTTGGAGTAAGCATGAACCCAACACCTATTATCATGGATCACAATATTTATTGAAAACTTCCGACATGGGAAAAACATGGAAAGAAGTTTCTCCTGATTTAACGCGCAACGAAAAATCTAAACAAGGAAAACCTGGTGTACCATATACAA
>JBIKJM010000117.1:0-5295 GCA_044360985.1 Sediminibacterium sp.
AAGGAAATTTCTTCTTTGCTGGATTAGAGCGTTTCTAAATAAAACGACCCTTAAGGAAATTTAAGGATGAAAATAAATTGAGGCCACCGTTTATGGGTGGCCTCGAAAAAATCATTAGACAAAAATAAATTAGCCCTTATATTTTTTAAGGGCTAATTTATTTTTTAGCGCCACGCGTTTTTGGCTTACCATATTTTTTCTGCATCGTCTCTTTATAGTTCTTTCGCACATTTACTTTTTTATTCTTCTCAGACTTTTCATGAAAAGCCGGACCAACATCTTCTTTTTTAGGCAATTTAATTTGGATGATTTTCATCTTCACTTTTGGAATCTCATCCTCCGTCAACACAGTAGATATTTCAAGATCTTCTGGTAATGCTTCCATTGGTATTGGTTGCTTCATCAAAGTCTCAATTGCTAGCTTTTGCTTTGCTTCTTTTGCGGTAATAAAAGTAATTGCAATCCCCTTTTTATCTGCTCTTCCAGTACGTCCAATTCTGTGTATATAATTTTCTGGCACATCAGGTGTATCAAAATTAATAACATGCGTTACCTCTGCAACGTCAATACCACGGGCCATTACATCGGTTGCAATAATATATTTAAAGACACCTGCTTTAAATTGATTCACTGTATTAAAACGATAATTTTGTTCTTTATTGGAGTGAATGACGCCAACAATATCTGGAAATTTTTCGATCAATTGATCATACAATTGATCTGCTAAATTTTTTGTTGCTGCAAAAATTAAGACCTTAGTCATGCTTTCATCTTCACTTAAAAGCTGTTCTAATAAATTAACTTTGGTATTAAAATTGGGAAGGTCATACCCTATTTGAATGATGTTCTCGAGCGGTGTACCTGTTGGTGCTGCTTCTACCCTTACTGGTTCATTAAAATAATCATTCATTAATTTTTCTACATCTTCTGTAATGGTCGCAGAAAATAATAAATTCTGTCTTTTTGCAGGGACAAGTTCTAAAATATTGGTGATTTGTTTTCTAAATCCTAGATTCAACATTTCATCCATTTCATCTATGACTACCTTCTTAATGTATTTTGTTTTAAGCGCCCCATTCATGATTAAATCAAACAATCTTCCTGGCGTCGCCACCAAAACGTCTACCCCTTTTTCTACTTCTATTTGTTGTGTGTTGATATTCACTCCACCAAATACACCCACAGTTATCACGCTCATATAAGGTGTTAATTTTTTAACAGCCTCCACCACTTGCACCACCAATTCTCTTGTTGGCACAATGATTAAGATTTGCGGATCTTTATTTTTATCAAATTTCCATTGCCTAAGGCAAGGTAACAAATAGGCAAAAGTTTTACCCGTTCCAGTTTGTGCTATACCGCAAACATCTCTTCCAGACATCACGATAGGGAAAACACGGTGTTGTATGGTTGTGGGATGGGTATATCCTAAATCTTCTAAGGCCCTGGCTAAGGGAGAATTAATATTTAATTGGTCAAAAGTCATGGGGACGAAGTTAACTCAATAAACCCATAATAGAGGGACTTGTATCTGTCCAATAAGACCCTAGCAGATACGCTAATTCAAGTAAAATCATGCTAATTGAGGCCTAAATATCCCATCAATTAGTAAAAACGAAGTATATTGCATCAAATTCATTGACTCGATGACAATTCTTCTCAGGCAAGTCAAAATTGCTGATCAGCATTCGCCATTTAACGGCCAAGTAAAAGATATCCTTCTTCAAGACGCAGTATTAGTTTCAATTCAAGATCATTATGACGGAAAAGCAGATCAAATTGTCGATCTACCAGGCACAATTGTAAGCACCGGATGGGTAGATCCATTCACCAATTTTTGTGATCCAGGCTTTGAACACAAAGAGACCTTAATGACTGGTGCCGCTGCTGCTCAAGCTGGTGGATTTACGACGGTATTTGTAGTTCCAAATACATATCCAGTAATTGATAATAAAACACAGGTGAATTATATTGTTCAACAGCAACAACATTTACCGATTCAAATTTTACCCATCGGGGCATTGTCCAAGAAAATAGAAGGAAAAGATTTGGCAGAAATGATAGATATGCATCTAGCAGGAGCAGTTGCTTTGAGTGATGGCCTATATCCTGTTCAATCCACTTTACTTTTCTTAAAAGCACTTCAATATGTCAAAACATTTGATGGTGTGGTGATACAAATGCCAATTGACAAAAGCATGGGTAGCATTGGCTTAATGAATGAAGGCATTACATCTACTCAAATTGGACTTCCAGGTATTCCTGCAATTGCCGAAGAATTGATGATTGCAAGAGACATTGAGTTATTAAAATATACCAATTCAAAATTACATATCACAGGGGTAAGTACTGCAAAAGGTATCGCTTTAATTGAGGCAGGTAAAAAAGCAGGACTAGCACTCACTTGCAGTGTCACTCCCTACCATTTGTATTTTAATGAAACAGATCTTACGACCTATGATACCTTATTAAAAGTGTATCCACCTTTAAGAACTAAAGCAGACCAACTAGCTTTACAAGATGCAGTTCAAAGAGGTGTAGTAGATTGTATTAGTGCACACCATCAACCGCAGGATTGGGATGGAAAAACAATTGAATTTGAGTATGCGCATGCAGGTATCGCTTGTATCGAAACAACCTATTCAACCATCAATCATTTATTCCCAAAACTAAAAGACGAAGCGATAGCCAATTTGTTATCCAATCATGCAAGACAGATTTTTAACTTAGGTAAAACTGTTATTCAAGAAGGTCAACAAGTAGACCTTACACTTTTTAATCGTGAAACAGCCATTACGCCATTAAAAGCAACATCCAAAAGCAAATCCGCCAACAATCCATTCTGGGATAAAGCATTAAAAGGTAAGGTTATTGGAACTTATGCAAAAGGGAAATTGTATTTAAACAATTAAATAACAGATCGAAACAAACATTTATAAATCAGATAGAAATTTTTTCTAAAAAACAAACACATGGACAAACAAATCACATCTCATATTGTAAAAGGCGTCATCTTAGCTGGGATCTCTATTTTATTTAGTATCATCATTTATGTGTTTAATTTATATACCACCTCTTGGTTGAGCTGGTTAAATTATGCCATCTTCATTGGTGGTATCATTTATGGAAATGTTTTATTTGCGAATCAAAATAATAACAACGTCACTTTTGGTAATATTTTTGCTCATGGATTTAAAACAACAGCTGTGACGATAGTTATTACAGTTTTATACACTGTGCTAGCATTGTATGTTTTATTCCCAGATATGGTAGATAAAATCATTGAATTGTCAAGAGTAGAAATGGCAAAAAATCCAAAGTTAACAGACGAGATGATAGAACAAGGAATAGCAATGACTAAGAAATTATTTCTTCCTTTTGCTGTTGCTGGTGCTATTTTTGGTACTGGATTTATGGGTGCATTTGGTTCATTAATTGGTGCTGCTGTTGCAAAGAAAAACCCTGTAGATCCATTTAGTGCAGTGCAATCAAAAGTGGAAGACAATCAATCTATTGACCAATCATTATAATATGCAGATATCTGTCGTTATCCCTTTATTCAATGAAGCTGAATCTTTGCCAGAATTAATGGCCTGGATTCATCGTGTCATGGAGGACAATGCATATACCTACGAAGTGATTATGATTGACGACGGAAGTGATGACGGAAGTTGGGAGGTGATTTCGAATTTACGCAACCAATATCCTGCTTTAAAAGGCATCAAGTTTCAACGTAATTATGGAAAATCTGCTGCATTGAATGAGGGTTTTAAAGCAGCGCAAGGTGATATGGTCATGACCATGGATGCAGACCTTCAAGATAGCCCTGATGAAATTCCTGAATTTTATACCATGATTATGGATCAAGGATATCATTTAGTAAGCGGATGGAAAAAGAAACGTTTTGATAACACTTTCACAAAAAATATTCCTTCTAAATTATATAATGCTGTTGCAAGTAAAAGCTCAGGCATTCATTTACATGATTTTAATTGTGGAATTAAAGCCTATCAATTAAAAGTTGTTAAAAGCATCGAAGTATTTGGAGAGATGCACCGTTACATTCCCATTCTTGCTAAATGGGCTGGATTTAAAAGGATTGGCGAAAAAGTGGTTCAACATCAGGCAAGAAAATATGGATACACTAAATTTGGATGGGATAGATTTGTAAATGGATTTTTAGATTTATTGACGATTCAGTTTTTGTCCAAATTTGGTAAAAAACCAATGCAATTTTTTGGCTTAATTGGATCACTTTTCTTTTTAGTAGGATTTGTATCTGTTTTTTATATTATTATTGGCAAGTTCATTGACCCTGATACAAGTATCACCAATAAGCCAGTTTTTTATATTGCACTGACTTCGATGATTATTGGTACACAATTATTTTTAGCAGGTTTTATTGCAGAGTTAGTGAATCGAAGTGCTGTAGACAGAAATACATATTTAATTGAGGAGACACAAGGATGGTAGATCAATTGATCATTATGGGGCCAGCATGGCCATTAAGAGGCAACCTTGCTGCTTTTGATGAAAAACTAGCTCAAAGTTTCATGCAAGCTTCCATCAAAACCAAACTTTACACTTTCTCCTTACAATATCCCAATTTTTTATTCCCAGGATCCACACAATATTCCACTGATCCTGCTCCAAAAGACCTATCAATTGAAGTGGCAATCAATTCCATCAATCCATTTAATTGGATTAAGGTTGGTTTAAAAATTAAAAACGAACGTCCCGATTTAATTATCGTACGTTATTGGATTCCTTTTTTAGCACCTGCTTTAGGTACTATTTTAAGTATTGTAAAATGGAATAAACATACCAAGGTGATTGCCATTGTGGACAATATGATTCCACATGAAAAAAGAATTGGAGATACCTTATTGACAAAGTATTTTGTGCGTGCTGTAGATGGTTTTTTAACCATGAGTAAAAAAGTACAAGAAGATGTAAAATTATTTACCAATAAACCTTCTTGCGTATCACCCCATCCTATTTATGACCATTTTGGAGAAGCCATGCCAACATTGGAAGCAAGGAAATTATTGCATTTACAAGAGTCTGATAAAGTAATTTTATTCTTTGGCTTTGTAAGGGCTTATAAAGGATTAGATTTATTAATTGAAGCGATGACGCATCCTGCAATTAAAGCTGCAGGTATTAAATTAGTGATAGCAGGTGAATTTTATGAATCTCCTACCCCTTATTTAGATCAAATTAAGGAACTAGGACTCTCTGATACCATCTCCGTGTACAATGAATTTATAGGTGAAAGAGATGTGAAATTATATG
>JBIKJM010000118.1:0-5278 GCA_044360985.1 Sediminibacterium sp.
CACCTTCTACGTATTTGAAAGAAATATTGCTTACATGTGGTAAACGATGTGCTGGGTTTCCATTCACATAAGACTCATCAATTACCTTCAATGCATTTTCTAATTTATCTCTTAATTTAGAAATACGCTCTGTATCAGAAGCCATTTCTAATCTTGCTAATTCACAAGCTTTACCGAAGCCCACAATACCAGGCACATTCAAGGTTCCACTACGCATTCCTCTTTCATGGCCACCACCATCTAATTGCGCTGTTACTTTTACTCTTGGATTTTTACGACGAACATACAATGCACCAACGCCTTTAGGACCGTACATTTTATGTGCAGTAAATGCCATCAAGTCAATACCGTCTGCATTTACATCTACTGGTATTTTACCAACAGCTTGCACTGCATCTGTAAAAAATAATGCACCATGCTTTTTAGCAATTGCACTGATTTCCTTTACTGGTTGTATTACACCAATTTCATTATTTGCATACATGATCGCCACTAAAATAGTGGTTGGTCTCATTGCAGCTTCTAACTCTTTCAAGTCTATTAATCCGTCAGGTTGAACTTCTAAATAAGTCACTTCTGCACCCAATTTCTCTAAGTGCTTACAGGTATCTAAAACCGCTTTATGTTCTGTAGTACAAGTAATGATATGGTTGCCTTTGCTTGCATACATTTCGTATACACCTTTGATGCCTAAATTATCTCCCTCAGTTGCGCCAGAAGTGAAAATGATTTCCTTTGGGTCTGCACCAATTAATTGAGCAATTTGCTCGCGCGCATAATCCACTGCCTCCTCTGCATGCCATCCGAAAGAATGGTTCCTACTTGCCGCATTTCCAAAATTTTCAGTGAAATAAGGAATCATCGCATCCAAAACCCTAGGATCCATTGGGGTTGTTGCATTATGGTCAAGATAAATTGGTAATTTTAACATAGTTCTATTTTATATTTGTCTAAGAGCACAAAGTTAGAGATAGAAGATCAATATGTAGAATTTCGTTAGCTTTAGGTGGCATTTTTTTCCCAATTCGTAAAACAAGTAGAGATGGATTATAAGGTGGACCATATTGGCATTGCAGTGAACAGCTTAAAAACAAGTATTCCTTTGTATGAGCGCCTTTTAGGCGAGTCCTGCTATAAAACGGAGCAAGTAAGTAGCGAATCAGTGGATACGGCGTTTTTTTTACAAAACGGAGCTAAAATAGAATTATTAGAAAGCTTAGACCCGAATGGCCCTATTGCAAAATTTATTGGAAAAAAGGGGGAAGGATTACACCATATTGCTTTTGAAGTCCCTGATATTCTTGCAGAAATGGAAAGATTGAAAAAAGAAGGCTTCACCTTACTCAATGAGGCGCCTAAAATGGGGGCTGATAATAAATGGGTTTGCTTTGTGCACCCAAAAGATGCAGGCGGGGTCTTGATTGAATTATGCCAAACTAAAAAATAAGTCGCTCAAAATAATCTTGCTAGCTTATTGGTCTAATAAATTTGTCTAGGTGATTTGTAAAATCTCAATCGCTTTTTGTGCTGCAATTTGACTGGCGTCTTTTTTTGTAAATCCTTTTTGAGAAGTAATGACTTCGCCGTCAATGACAATATTGATTGTAAATAATCTTCTTCTTCCTTCTAATTGTTCGTCGGCTAAAACAAAATCAATTTGCTTGCCCTGCTTTAATGCCCAGCCAATAATTTTATTTTTAATATTGATGTCTATTTGTTCTAATTCGTCCATGAACAAATAGGGTTGAATCATTTTTTCGATGATCCATTTTTTAGTAAAATTATATTGCTTATCTAGGTAAATGGCGCCCACTAAGGCTTCTAGGGTGTTACCAAAAATTTGGCTGCTCTTTAATCCACCATCTAATTTATTAAAACGGGTCATTTTTTTTAACCCCATTTGAATGGCAATATGGTTCAACTGTTGTCTGTTCACCATCTTACTGCGCATCTCGGTTAAAAAACCTTCGCCCTTGTAGGGATATTTTTTAAAGAGGTATTCTGCCACAACTGAACTAATAATAGCATCACCTAAAAATTCCATCCTTTCATTGTTCTCTGATGGATTTTCTTTTAAAGATCGATGGTTGAATGCGGTGTGGAATAACACCATTTTAGTTGTTCGATAGCCAATCAACATGTACACGCTTTTTTCAAATTCAGATTTTCTGAGAGAAAAAATTAGTTGGTATAAGCGCTTCATCTAAGGCTTAGTTAAGCTTTGTATTTCTTAACAATCACACAAGCATTATGTCCACCAAATCCAAATGTATTACTCAAAGCGGCATTGACAACACGCTTTTGGGCTTTGTTAAATGTGAAATTTAAACGGGGATCTAAATCTGGATCATCTGTAAAGTGATTGATGGTTGGAGGGATGATATCGTGTATCACTGTTTGTATACAAGCAATCGCCTCAATCACACCGGCCGCGCCTAAGCAATGACCTGTCATAGACTTGGTTGCGCTAATATTTAAATGATAGGCATGCTCTCCAAACACTTCTGTGATGGCTTTTGCTTCTGCAATATCCCCCAAAGGTGTAGAAGTGCCGTGGGTATTGATGTAGTCAATCTCATTGGCCTGCATCCCTGCATCTCTCAATGCAGCATTCATCACATTTCTTGCGCCCAACCCCTCTGGGTGCGGAGCAGTCAAATGATAGGCATCGGCTGTAGCCCCTCCACCTACTACTTCACAATATATTTTTGCACCACGACGAATCGCATGCTCTAATTCTTCTAATACTAAAACACCACTTGCTTCACCCATGATAAAACCATCACGGTCTTTATCGTAAGGACGGCTTGCAGTTTTTGGATCGTCATTGCGCTCACTCATCGCTTTCATTGCATTGAATCCACCCATGCCTGCTATACCAATTACTGCTTCAGCTCCACCAGTGATAATGATATCTGCCTTACCTAATTTTAAATTATCCATCGCCGAAATAATGGCGTTTGTACTAGATGCACAAGCACTCACCACTGCATAGTTAGGGCCTCTGAAGCCATGCTTCATGGAGATTTGTCCTGCAGCAATATCTAAAATCATTTTTGGAATAAAAAAAGGATTGAACCTTGGTGTGCCATCCCCATGCACAAAATTAGTCACTTCTTCTGTAAAAGTTGTTAAGCCACCAATACCACTTGCGAAAATAACACCCACTCTATCGTGGTCTACATTTTCTTTGGTTATGCCCGCATCCAATACCGCCTGATCACTTGCTACCAAAGCAATCTGTGCAAAACGATCTAGCTTTCTAGCTTCCTTACGATCCATAAATTCAGTTGGATCAAAACCTTTTATTTCACATGCAAATCTTGTCTTAAACTTAGACGCATCAAATTGCGTAATCATGTCTGCACCAGAAACGCCATTGATTAAATTATTCCAATACGTTTCTACATTATTCCCTATGGGTGTTAGGGCACCTATTCCTGTAACTACAATGCGTTTAGTTTGCATGTGAAATATTTTTAAAATAAAAATCCGCCTTTAAAGCAAGGCTCAAAAAGGCGGATTAAATATGCCGAAGTTTCAGCTTATAAAATAATACAATATTATTTTGCGTGCTCTTCTAAATAAGCAACAGCTTGACCAACAGTAGTAATTGTTTCTGCTTGTTCGTCTGGAATAGAAATATTGAACTCTTTTTCGAATTCCATGATTAATTCCACTGTGTCTAAAGAATCCGCGCCCAAATCATTTGTGAATGAAGCTTCGTTTGTTACTTCTGCTTCATCTACACCTAACTTGTCAACGATAATTTTTTTAACTCTAATTGCGATGTCTGACATTGTAAAAAGTTTTTGTTTACGCGGCAAAAATATACTTTTTGTCAAAATACTAGCCGTTTATTTACTTTTTTGTTTTCACATTTGACAATCTTAGGGGAATACTGCTTTTTTTGGTCGTTTTAAGGCTAAAAACTGCTTTAAATACTAACAATTGCTAATTTTTTTTGAAATAACCCCTTATTAATTGCTGGTCTTCGTAGCTAAAATGGGCTTTAGGTAGGATGAAAAAGGATTTTGGGGCAAAATAAACATGAAAAAATAAGGGACTTTCAAAGAATCGAGTCACATCTGTCCATGCCCATGCTGCGCTTCCAGTATCTGATTCCAAACTGGCACCAGTGCTATTAAAACTAAATTGCCAATCCTGTTTGAACATGCTGGTTTTTCTATAAAATAGCCAGGGTAATAAAAACCAAAAAAATACCATGAGCACGATCCACAATAAGGACCCAACAAGGAAAAGTTCGGGCCTGATTTTTTTATAAAATAATAGTATAGCGGTAATGATGGCATATACATTTACAAATAGCATCAAGCCCTTGATTTCGGATTGCTTGATAAAATGATATCGAAGCCCTTGTATCACTTGAGATTTCTGAAATTGAATTTGAATAGACATATGCTAAAAGTAGGATTGATTGTAAAGATACAATGCGCAAAGGCTTGTAGTGAAAAAAATGATTACTTTTGCAAGTGTTTGCGAAAAAATTTGTGCTAATATTCCTTAATTGAACTTTCTAAAGATTGCTTGACATGATGAACACGACTCTTAAATTGTTGGCGGAACAACTGCATCTTAGTATTTCAACTGTATCCAGGGCATTGAAAGACCATCCAGATATTTCAAAAGCCACGAAAGAGAAAGTACATGCACTTGCGAATAGTCTAGACTATGAGCCTAATGCTTATGCAATTCAATTAAGGACACAGAGTAGCAAAATATTTGGTGTCATCGTTCCTGCTATTGCCAATTTGTTCTACGATAGTTTTATAGCTGCTATTGAGGAAGAAAGTAGAAAAAACGGCTATGCATTAATGATTTTGCAATCGAGCAATAACACAGAAAATGAATTGAATAATTTAAAAATTTTTAGACAGAATAGGGTTTCTGGTGTGTTTGCCTGCTTATCCGCGCATACACAAAATTTAGAAGTATATGAGAAAATGAGTGACAGAGGAATCCCTGTTGTCTTTTTTGATATTGTTCCTAAAGATAATAAATATACTAAAGTAAGAATGGCGGACGAGAGGTGCGCGATTATTGCAGCAGAAAATATTATTCAAAGAGGTGCTAAACGTGTATTAGCATTGTTTGGTGACCCCGCTTTATCTATCAGTCAAAAACGAAAACACGCGTTTCAAGAATTTATGGGAAAATATGCCCCTAAAACGCATTGCACTTATGTAGATACGAATAGTTCAGAAGAAGCAGAAAAAGCATTTGACAAACATGTAGGCAAATCACAAAAATTTGATAC
>JBIKJM010000119.1:0-5267 GCA_044360985.1 Sediminibacterium sp.
TGCTGACCAATCTTCTATCTACCAATGGTTGACTCAAAAGGCAAAAAATGGTGTTTTAGATGCGACTATTGGTTGGAATTTCAATAAATTTTTGTTGGATGAAAATGGAAAAATGTTGGCTTATTTTCCAAGCAATGTAAAACCAGATAGCGACGCAATTTTGACTTACTTAAATAAGTAGCTTACCCTAGGAAGTCCTATCTTCGCTGCATGTTATTGCGCGATATTATTGGCCAAGAAAAATTAAAGCATCAGTTAGTGGAGATGGTTCAACACCAAAGATTGAGCCATGCCCTATTGTTTGTGGGACCAGAAGGATCTGGCGCATTGCCTTTGGCCATTGCATTTGCACAATATTTAGTCAGCTCTCCTGCTACCACCAACCAAGTCTTGGACATGTTTGCAGATCCTGATGCACTTGCAAAACAAGTCCATACTTTCAACGAGCCAGATGCGATTACAGATTTGCCTGCTTATCAGCGCGCGAATCAATTGATGCACCCCGATCTACATTTTTCTTTTCCAACTATTACAGAAAAAACTGGTCAAAAAAATATTAGTGCTAATTTTATAGAACAGTGGAGGGAATTTATACAGGGCTATCCTTACGGCAATGTGTTTGACTGGTTGCAATTCATCAAAGCAGAAAATAAGCAAGGCAATATTAGTGCAGATGAGTGTGCTGAAATAATTAAAAAGCTAAGTTTCAAAAGTTTTGAAAGTCCTTTCAAAGTGCTAGTGATGTGGATGCCAGAATACTTAGGCAAAGAGGGTAATAAATTATTAAAACTGATTGAAGAGCCACCAGTAGATACCATTTTTTTATTGGTTGCTAATTCCGAGGAGCAGATTCTTCCAACCATCATTAGTCGATGCCAGTTTATACGAGTGCCAAGATTGACCAATACAGAGATTGCAGTTGCTTTAGAGCAAAGAGCGAAACTAAGTCCTGAAAAAGCACAGCTTATTGCAGCCATGTCGGATGGTAATTATAGAGAGGCACTACATTTAGTACAACATAGTGATAGCGATTTTTTAGATCAAATTAGGGACTGGCTCAATGCGATTCTTAAAAATGGCCCATTGTCCCAAATGAAATGGGTGGACGAAGTGAGTAAATTGGGTAGGGAGCAGCAAAAACAGTTCCTAAAATACTTTAACCACCTGCTTGAGCAAAGCATCCGCATTAAAGTATTGGGTGCAGACCTGCCTTTAGACCCAGATTTAAAGGATTTTGCCCTCAGAATCAATAAAATTGCTGGGGTCGGTCAATTAGAGGCCATTATACAAGAATTGGACAAAGCAGTCTATTATATAGAGCGAAATGCCAATGCCAAGATGTTATTTATGGCAATGGGCATCAAGTTCTATCATATCATTCGGAACAAAACCTTAATTTTGACATAGACACCAATCTAGGGTGGATGAATTTGAAGGGAGCGGGTGTCAGGTATTTCAATTAATAACAGTTAGAATTTGAATATATGGGATGTGGATCATGTGGCACGGGTACGCCCAATGGCTGCAAAAGTAATGGAGGCTGTAGTACAGGTGGATGTAATAGACTAAATGTACATGACTGGTTAAGAGACTTGCCTGTGGATGACACAGAGAGTCAATGTAGGGTGGTAGAAGTAAGCTTCAAACAAGGAAGCCGAAAAGATTTTTTTAGAAACCCTACTTTCCAAATTTTTGAAAAAGGAGATTATGTGACAGTGGAAGGCGTGAACGGCTTCGACCTTGGAGAAGTTTCTTTGACTGGAGAGCTTGTTCGTATGCAATTGAAAAAAAGCGGAACGGATGAATTTCATCCTGAGATTAAGAAAATCCTTAGAGCAAGTACAGATAAAGATATTGAGAGCTTTAAAATAAGTAAGAGTAGAGAATCAGACATGTTGGCTAAAAGTAGAGCACATGCAAGAGAATTGAAATTACAGATGAAATTAAGTGAGATCGAATTACAGGCGGATGGCAAAAAAGGTACTTTTTTCTACACAGCAGATGACCGTATTGACTTTAGAGAACTCATCCGCATTTTTGCAAATGAGTTTAAAGTAAAAGTAGAAATGCGCCAAATAGGTATTCGTCAAGAAGCCGCAAAAGTGGGTGGTATTGGAAGTTGTGGTCGTGAACTTTGTTGTAGTACTTGGTTGCACGATTTCAAAAGTGTCAACACCACTGCTGCACGTTATCAAAATTTATCCATCAACCAAACAAAGTTAAGTGGCCAATGCGGTCGTTTAAAATGTTGCTTGAATTTTGAATTAGATACTTATTTAGATGCATTGCAAGCATTTCCTGATTACGCAGACAATTTACAAACTCAAATGGGAACTGCATTTTTAATCAAGAAAGATATTTTTAAGAATTTAATGTGGTATACCCTTCCTAACAATACCAAACATTTTCCATTAACGATTGAACGCGTTAAGGAAATTAAAAAACTGAATCAACAAGGTATCGCAGTAGAAGAATTAGAAGCGGTAGAAATCACTAGTAAGAATAAAGAAGTAGAACCTGAATTTGTAGAGTTAGTAGGTCAGATAAGTTTACGTTCATTAGAAAAGAACGACCGACGCAGAAGAGATCAAGAAAGAAATTATAGAGCACCTCAGGGACCAAATCAAAATGGACCTCGTTCACAAGGACAAAATCCAAACGGGCCTCGTCCTCAGGGGAATAGACCTCAGGGGCCAAACCAAAATGGACCGCGTCCTCAGGGACCAAACAATGGTCCGCGTCCAAATAATGGTCCGCGTCCTCAAGGGAATAGACCACAAGGACCAAATCAAAACGGTCCTCGTCCAAATAATGATGCTCGACCTCAGAGACCTAATCCGAATGGACCTAGTCCTGAAAATGGAAACAACGCATAAAAAAAAGACCTCGAAGTTTCGAGGTCTTTTTTTTGAATTTAGTGGTATAATTTTTCAAGTTCTTGGTTGGTGAATTCCATTAAATTTTTAACATACTCAGGAGAGAAATTGAATTCCAATCCTGCAGTTTGATACAATTCTGGTAAAGTCTTTGTACCCCCTAAAGCTAAAGCATTCATGTAATTTTCTAATGCTTGTTTAGGATCTTTTTGATACTGCATCCACATACCAATCGCACCCAATTGTGCAATACCGTATTCGATATAATAAAATGGCACTTCAAATAAATGCAATTGTCTTTGCCATCCTATCCCTCTAAATTCTTTTAAGCCAGACTGGTTCAAGGTCTTAGATGAAAATTCTTTCATAATATTTTGCCACTCATTGGTTCTTTGCTCAATCGTATGTGCAGGATGTGTATACACCCAATGTTGAAATTTATCAATGATGGCAATCCAAGGGAAAATAGTAATCGTTCTTTCTAGTTGATGCTCAATCGCTCTTTTTAAATCTGCTTCTTTTTCAAAAAAAGGCTGCCAATGCTGCATACTAAACAATTCCATGGACATGCTTGCCACTTCGGCAATTTCCATTGGATACTCTTTGAATGCACTCAATGATAAGGAATGTGATAAGAAAGAATGCACTGCATGTCCACCTTCATGGACCATCGTAGTAACATCGCTCATCTGTCCAGCTGCATTCATAAAAATAAATGGCGCACCTGATTCTGCTAAAGGACAATTGTATCCACCCGGCGCTTTGCCTTTTCTGCTTTCAAGATCAAAGTGCTTAAGCTCATTCATTTTTCTTAAACAATCTGCAAAGAAAGGATCCACTTGTTCAAAGCAGGCCACAGATTTTTCATATAAATCTTTTCCGTCAGTAAACGGGCGTAAAGGTTTGGTGCCAGCAGGTTCTGCTTCAAGATCCCAAGGCTTCAAAGCATCAACGCCTAGTTTTTCTTTTTTACGCGTGTAAATTTTTTCAATTAAAGGCATCACATGCAACTTAACTGCTTCATGAAATTGAAAACAATCTTCTTTCGTATAATCAAAACGGCCTAATTCTGCAAACTTATAATCACGGTAATTTTCAAAGCCTGCATTCAAAGCCACTTGGTGTCTTTTTTGTACTAAGCTTGTAAATAAATCATGCATTGCTTCTTGATCTTGTAATCTTCTAGTTTGAATTTTTCGATACACTTCTTCTCTAAATGCGCGGTCTTCGTTTTCTAAAAATTGTGCAGCTTGTTGTAAAGTGTATTCTTTACCGCCTACTTCGATGGTCATTTTGCCTGCAATAACACCATATTGTTGTTGTAAAACACTTAACTCTGCTTGAATAGGAATGTTTTCGGTTCTAAACAATTCAATACTTTTTTTAACTGACCTTAAATAAGTATGGTATTTAGCTTGATCTAACGCTGCAGTAAAAGGGGATTGAATCAATTTTTTATTCAATGCATCTGCATAGGGTTGCATTTTAGGTTGGATCTCCATACAGAAAAAAGTAAATGCATCTTCTAAACGTTTATCTGTGGTATCACATGTCATTTTTATTTGCCTCCAACAAGCATCTTCACTGATACAAGCTTCCAATTCGCTCAAATCTGTCAACCATGCCTCTAAGTCTTGTAAAGAAAGGATAGGTCGCTCATTCAATTCCTTGAAAAAAGGCTCCAAACTTGCCCAATCTGTCACTACGAAGTCGGCTGGAAGGTATTTATGGCTTAATTTTTGGATGTCTGCTGTTCTCTGCATAAGGTTCGTTATTAAGACGCAAATTTACTACTTTTACACACTTTAAAAATAGTTAAATAAGTGGCCGAGACAATTCATTTACTACCAGATCATATTGCCAATCAAATTGCGGCAGGCGAAGTCATACAAAGACCCGCCAGTGCTGTCAAAGAATTATTGGAAAATGCGGTAGATGCAGAAGCTACGGAAATACGATTGATTATTAACGAAGCAGGCAAGTCATTGATTCAGGTGATTGACAATGGCAAGGGTATGTCTGAAAAAGATGCTCAAAATGCATTTGCGAGGCATGCGACAAGTAAGATAAGCGTGATTGAAGACTTATTTGAAATACGCACCATGGGATTCCGAGGAGAAGCCTTAGCTTCTATTGCTGCGGTGGCACAAGTGCAATTAAAAACTAAAAGACCAGAAGACGAGGTTGGTACAGAAGTATCCATTGAAAATAGTAAAGTGATTTCGACTGCTCCAGTTGCTACACCTGTTGGCACGAGCATTAGCATGAAAAATTTATTCTTCAATGTGCCAGCCAGAAGAAATTTTTTGAAAAGTAATTCAGCGGAGCTTAAACATATACTAGAAGAATTTACAAGGGTGGCATTGGCTTTTCCTGAAATTTATTTTAATT
>JBIKJM010000120.1:0-5231 GCA_044360985.1 Sediminibacterium sp.
CAATTTTGGATCCGATCCAATAAAAAATTCAATGTATGGATTTGACTTTAATTATAAAAAAGATTTACCAGGTTTAACAAGACTCTTGGATAAACTTCCATTTTATAGTACCAAAGCAAAGTCCTCTATTGTGGCGTATGGGGAAGCTGCATTACTTCAGCCTGGGCATGCGCAACAAATTGGTAAAGGGGCATCTGGTGTGGTGTATCTAGATGATTTTGAAGCCACAAGAACCAATATTGATTTAAGGTTTCCATTCAATGCATGGACTTTGGCATCCACGCCTCAAAGAAAGGAAAATGATTCTGATCCTAACATACTTGCAAGATTTCCAGAAGCTTATTTAATCGATTCAATTAAATACAATGACAATAGAGCAAGAATTGCTTGGTATACCATTGAGCCCAATTTGCAAGATCGAAACAGTGCAAATAACCCATTGGCAAATGATATTAATGCACTGAGTGATTCAAGAATTCGACAAGTGTTTACGAATGAATTGTTCCCTCAAAGAACAACCAATATTACAGATGTACAATTGCCTACATTTGATTTAAGTTATTATCCAAAAGATCGTGGCCCGTATAATTTTAATTATGATGGTAGTGAATTAGATGCAGCCGATCCTGGAAAATTTAAAAAAGCAGTAGCTCCTAAAAAATGGGGTGGTATTATGCGTGCTTTAGACCAAACAGATTTTGAAACAGGCATCATTGAATATGTTGAATTTTGGGTACAGAGTCCTTTTAATGATTCAACTGCTGCAAGAAGAGGTAAATTGGTTTTAAACTTAGGAAATATAAGTGAGGACATTTTGAAAGATGGCAGACGTTTTTATGAAAATGGCATGCCTACACCTACTAGTCCTGCAAGTTATGATAACTCAACCTGGGGAAGGGTGCCAGTGAATCCAATACAAGTGACCAATGCGTTTAGCAATAATCCAGAAGATAGAAAATTTCAAGATGTAGGATTTGATGGATTAGGGGATGATGATGAAAGAATAAAAAGAGCTTCTTTGATCAATCAAATTGGTAACAATATAGTTGCAGATCAGTTCAAAAAAGACCCTTCTGCAGATAACTATGTATGGTATCGAGATGCAAGTTATGATGCTGCTGGCGCAAATATTTTAAGTAGGTATAAATATTTTAACAATCCGCAAGGTAATTCTGCTTTAGCAGGGAATAGCCAGTTTAGTAGTGCCGCCACTTTATTGCCTGATAATGAGGATTTGAATAGAGACAATACTTTAAATGAAACAGAAGCCTATTTTGAATACGAGATTGAGTTAGAAAAAGATAGAATAGGGTTGAACACGACCAGGTATTTGACAGATATAAAAAATGTGGACGTGACTTTGGCAAATGGCTTAAAATCGAAAGAGCAATGGTATTTATTTAGGGTGCCACTAAGGTCTCAAGATGCCAAAAAAATTGGGGGTATTCGTGATTTTAAATCGATTCGTTTCTTAAGAATGTATTTAACTGAATTTGAAGATGATGTAACATTGCGTTTTGCAAGACTTGATTTAGTTCGTAATCAATGGAGACAGTATGGCTATGAGATTAACTATTCTAATGATTATAAACAAATTCCTGCAAGTACAACGACCTCACTCAATACCTTAGCTGTAAGTTTAGAAGAAAATGGGAATAGATCACCCGTAAATTATGTAATACCACCAGGCATTGAAAGAATTCAACTTTTAAGCAATAACGGGGTTAATTTATTGCAAAATGAACAAGCACTTGCCTTGCAAGTGAAGTCGCTCAATAAGAATGAAGCTAGAGGTGTTTTTAAAACTATGAATATTGACGTTAGACGTTACGGCAAATTGTCGATGTTTCTCCATGCTGAAAGTATTATTGGTAAAACTACGGTTCAAGATCGCGGCTTAACTGCAGTGATTAGAATTGGGCAAGATTTTCAAAATAATTTTTATGAAATTCGAATACCTTTAAATGTTACGCAACCTGCCACAACTCCATATACAAATGAGCAATCTAATATTGTTTGGCCTAATGAATTAAATGTCAATTTCAATGATCTAATCCAACTTAAAATTGACAGAGACAATCTTAAATTTGACAGAGACAATTCTGGTAAGACAGACTCTCTTTCAAGATTTATAAATGGTCAACAATATATGGTATATGGTAATCCAAATTTGGGTGAGGTTCGTGGTATTTTAATTGCAGTAGAAAATACAAGTTCATCTTCTGCCATTGATGCAGAAGTTTGGGTGAATGAATTAAGACTTTCTGATTTAGATGAGCGTGCTGCTTGGGCTGCAATTGGTCGCATGGATTTAGTTTTAGCAGACCTAGGAACTGTGGCAGTTTCTGTTAACAATAGGACTTCTGGTTTTGGTAGTATTGAACAAAAAATGAATGAACGTTCCAAAACAGGATTTACGCAGTTGGACATTGCCACAAATATTGATGCTGGAAAATTATTGCCTAAACAAGCAAATATTTCATTGCCAGTATTTGCTGGTATCAATAAGACACAGGAAAATCCAGAATTTGATCCTTTTAATAAAGATATTCTTTATAAAGATAAAATTAATAAAACAAAAGACGCCTTTAAGAGAGATTCAATCAAAAATGCATCGATCGATCAAACCACCATTAAGACTTTAAACTTTACAAATGTTCGATTCATGCCTGGTAAGAAAAATACCATGCTGAGTATTAGTAATTTAGATTTTAGTTATTCTTACTCTCAATTAAAACAAAGTAGTCCTATGATTGAGCTTAATCAGGTGGTGAAACAACGTGGTTCAATAGGGTATACATTTAACAATACTGGAAAATCTTATCAGCCATTTTCGAAATTGATTAAAACTAAATCCCCCTGGTTCTCTCTTATCAAGGATTTTAATTTTTCTCCTACGCCAAGCTTAATTAGTTATCGCACTATTTTTGATCGTCAATTTGGAGAGTATAGGCCTAGGGTAATTGATCCATATAATAGGGGTATCATTTCTGCAGATACAACTTATGACAAGTATTTTACCATGGGTCGCATTTTTAATCTTCGTTGGCCTGTCACAAGATCTATGAGTATAGATGTGGTAGCAAATTTGAATTCAAGAATTGATGAACCAGATGGGAGAATAGATACCAAAGAGAAAAAAGATTCCTTAACAAGGATGTTGATAAGAGGAGGTCGAAATACATTGTACAATCAACGATTAACAATGCGTTATGATTTACCAACCAGTAAATTCCCATTAACAGATTGGATACTGGCAAGTTATAATGTTTCTACTAATTATAATTGGATAGGCGCAAGTAGATTATTGACTTCTTTGGGTAATACTATTGAAAATACACTTTCGCATCAAGTGAATGCGCAATTTAATTTTAATAATTTTTATAATAAATCTAAATTTATTCGATCTGCTTTATCCAATGCTCAGCCGACCCCAATACAATCTAATCCATTGTCTAATCAATTAGTCATTAAAAAACAAGATGCATTAAATGGACTAACAGGCAAGGCTAGAGATTCTGCTTATAAAATATGGAAGGATGCAAGGAAACAAGAACGTATTGCAATGAGGGTGCTTAAAGCAAATGAAGTATTAAATATATCAAAACCAATTAAGTCATTAGTTGGTTTATTAACCATGGTTCAAAATGCTTCTCTGGATTATGCAGAAAATTATAATAGTCGTTTACCAGGATTTATGTCTGGTGTAAGATTTATAGATAAAGACTTTAATGGATTTGCCCCAGGTTTTGATTATGCCATGGGTAGGCAGCCGGATAGTAATTGGCTGAACACGCAAGAACGTAAAGGCTTATTCACTAAGGATGCCAATTTCAATTTACTATTTAGACAAGGATTTGAACAAAGATTGAGTATACGTATTATGCTTGAGCCAATTAAAACATTTATCATCGATTTGAAATTTGATAAAACTTTTACAAAGGAATATTCAGAATTTTTTAAAGATACAACTGAAAAAATGAATGGAAATCGAACGCATAATAACCCATTGTCTGCTGGTGGATTCAATATTAGCTTTATTGCGTTAAGAACATTCTTTAATAAACATGATCCAAATACAATATCGAAGCAGTTTATAAAATTTCAAGATAATAGAAGCGCTATTTCTAAAAAAGTTGCGGGGTTGAATTATTATTGGGACAATTTACTACCACCTGATCAAAAATTTGATTCAACTAATACTTATGCAACTGGTTATGGCAAATATGCACAAGATGTATTGATTCCTTCATTTATTGCTGCTTACACTGGGAAGGATCCTATGAGGGTCAATTTGTTGAATCAAACCAATTCAAATATTCGTTCTAATCCATTCTCAGGCATGTTGCCAATGCCAAATTGGAATTTATTGTACAATGGTTTATCGAATATACCTGGCTTATCCGAGGTATTCTCCAATATCTCTTTAACACATGGATACAATGGAAGCTTATCTATGAACAGTTTCAGCAGTTCTCTTTTGTATGCAGATGAATCACGCGTAGGAGCCCCTTCATTCTTGGATCCTGTAAGTAAGAACTATGTGCCTTATTTCTTAATTCCAAATATTACCATTAGCGAGAGAATGGAGCCATTGATTGGTTTAAATGTAACTACAGTTTCGCAATGGTCTATCCGTTTTGAATATAAAAAGAGTCGATTATTGTCATTGAGTTTAGTAGATTATCAATTGAGTGAAAATAATAGTATAGAGTGGGTAGTAGGTACTAGTTTCCGCAAAAGAGGTTTTAAAATGCCATTCAATATTCCAGGTTTAAATAGTAATAAATTAGCAAATGATTTAACTTTTAGGTTGGATGTGGCTGTTCGTGATTCCTATAATAGTAATAGTAGACTGGACCAAACCAATTCCTATGGTACAGGTGGGCAAAAGGAAATTACTTTACAGCCCTCTGTAGATTATGTACTGAATAGCAAAATTAATTTGAAATTCTTCTTTGATCAAAGAAAGGCGACACCATATATTTCATCTGCACCTCCAATTACCAATACAAGGGCAGGGGTGAATATCCGTATTGCACTTTAATCTAGAAATAAATAAATTTATTTCACAAAATCATAGTTTTCAAAATAGTAAACTATTTCACAAAATCTACGATTTTGCGAATGCCCATTTGGCCATTTCCTTCCAGGTGACTTTTTTACCATACATTAAAATGCCTGTTCTGTAAATCTTAGCACTTAACCATGTGGTTAATAAGAACCCACCT
>JBIKJM010000121.1:0-5173 GCA_044360985.1 Sediminibacterium sp.
GGAATAGTTGTTATATGTTAACCTTAGGCATTGGTCAAGATAGAATGACCGCAACACCTTTACAACTAGCTAATTCCATGGCATTCATTGCCAATGGTGGATATTATTATACACCCCATTTTGTAGATAGTATTGAATCCGAAACCGAAGATGAAGCGGCACAATTAGCACCGTTTAGAAAAAAACAAAAAATAACAAAAATTCCAAAGGAATATTTTGATGTCATTAAGGAAGGCATGCATGATGTGACGGTATATGGAACAGCTGCATTCATTAAAGTGCCTGGTCATGAATACTGTGCTAAAACTGGAACAGCACAAAATCCACACGGAAAAAACCACTCCTTATTTGTTTGCTTTGCACCAAAAGACAATCCTACCATTGCAGTTGCAGTGATTGTAGAAAATGCAGGATATGGATCTACCTGGGCAGGTCCAATCGGCGGATTATTAATGGAACAATATTTAAATGACACACTCACAAAAGAAAGTCAATTGAAAGCGGATAACCTTGCTCAAATTGACTTAATGCCACAAGCCATTAAAAACTGGTATGTTCAAAATAATAAGTCTGCTTATCTTACCCCTATCGAGTACAATAACGATGAATTATCAGACGTTTGGGATATGGAGATGTTAGCAGAAGGTGTGGTGAAAACAAAAACAAAAGATACAGCACCTCCTACCCCATTACCAAATGCGGATAAAACAAATAAGGATAGCTTGCTCCCAAATGCCGATAAAAAGAAAAAGCTCAATCCATAAAATATGGCCTCTAACTACGATAATAATTTTTCTAAAGGCACGGATCTTGCTGTAATCGTTTTATACTTAATGATGGCATGTATTGGTATCCTCGCGATTTTCATGGTAGAGTACAATCCTAATACCAATTGGGCAACAAGTTTCATAAGTGGTAAAACAAGCTATAGTAAACAATTCTTTTTTTTAATTTTTTGTTCCTTTGTTGGAGTATTTATTTTATTGACAGATAGCAAGGTTTTTACCGCCTTAGCTAATATCCTATTTGCTAGTGGTCTACTATTGATGTTGGCTACCTTTTTAATTGGAAAAGAAATCAATGGATCAAAAAGTTGGATACCCATTGCAGGTGGATTTAATTTACAACCTGCTGAATTGTGTAAAGTTTTTACTGCCCTTGCATTAGCCAAATTTATTTCAAGGCCAGAAACCGATTTTACAAAACTGAAATCCCATTTAATTGCTGGAGCTATGATTGCATTGCCAGCTATATTGGCAATTGGACAACATGAATTAGGATTGGCTTTAGTCTACAGTGCTTTTATATTTGCTATGTATAGAGAGGGTTTGCCGCCTATGATACTCATTTTTTTATTATCTTTTTCCATACTGATCATAGCAACCTTATTGTTAGAGCCTACCCTATTGGCGATCGTTTTATCGGTCATTGCAGGAATGCTATTATTATATTTAGGTAAGCGATTTAAACGCAATAAACAAGCCATTTTTGTTGTAGTCATTATTTGGATGATTTCAATTAGCACTGTACGTTTTGCAGTACCTTATATTTTTAATAATGTTTTAGAATGCTATCAAACAACACGTATTTACAGCATGGTTGGAAAAGAGTACGATTGTGGTTTGAATAAAAAAGCGGCAGCTAGTTTAATTGAAAGTGGTAAAAAAAGTAGAAAGCCAGATGACTACAATGTGAAGCAAAGTAAAATCGCAATTGGTTCTGGTGGATTTTGGGGAAGAGGTTTTTTAAAAGGGACACAAACAAGGGGGAAATATGTACCAGAGCAAAATACAGATTTCATATTCACTTCTATTGGCGAAGCTTTTGGATTTGTAGGCACATTTACCTTTTTAGCATTGTACTTGTTTTTCTTATTTAGATTAATCCGTATCGCTGAGCGACAAAGAAGTACTTTTTCTAGAGTCTATGCTTATAGCGTTGTGGGGATTTTCTTTTTTCATATTGCAGTCAATATCAGCATGACCATTGGTTTGTTCCCAGTAGTGGGTATACCATTGCCGTTGATCAGTTATGGCGGATCCTCTTTACTTACATTTACTGCTTTAGTATTTATTTTGCTAAGATTAGACGCAGATAGACAAATGGTACTACGATAATTGTATTTTTGCAGTATGCGTATTTATCCATTATCAGAAGGCAGTTTTAGCATTGATCAAACTAAAGTATTTATTCCATTCGATACCCAAAGAGAACAAATCCAAAATCGTCCCAAAGGAAGCATTCTTGTGGAGATTCAGCCATTTGTAGTTGTTACCGAAAAAGATATCATTTTATTGGATACTGGATTAGGATACATGAATAAACAAGGTGTATTGCAAATTCATGAAAATTTAATGGCGATTGGAATCAATCCAAGCTCCGTGACCAAGGTGTTCATGAGTCACTTACATAAGGACCACGCAGGTGGAATGAGTTATGTTGATGTGGTATCTAAAGAGCGTTATGTAAGTTTCCCTTACGCCACCTATTACGTACAAAAAAGAGAATTCGATTTGGCCTTGACAAATCCAACAGCCTCTTATATTAAAGAACAATTTGAATTCTTAGCAAATTTTTCAAAAGTAGTTTGGCTAACCGATGACCAAGGTATCATTGATGATAGTATGCATTATTTGCTCACAGGTGGACATTGTCCTTGCCATCAAGTGGCCTGGATTAAAGAGGACGGTGAGCAGTTTTTCTTTGGTGCAGATGTGGCGCCTCAATTACAACAACTTAAATCAAAGTTTGTTGCCAAGTATGATATGGATGGAAAATTGGCCATGGAATGGAGACAAAAATGGTGGGAACAAGGACAAGAGGAAGGATGGCAATTTGCATTTTACCATGACATCAAACATCCATTGCTCAAAGCAAGCAAGTAGTTTGAATTAGTATACTTAAATAGCACCCTGGTCTTTCCATTGCCATAAATGCAAACAGGCATAACTGCTATAGGGTGTATACTTGCTTGAAATAGCCAACATCTTAGTATGCAATTCCTTCTTGGTCTCATATTTGATTTTGTACAATCTTGTCATGGCTTGTTGTATACCTAAATCATCCACAGCAAAGACATCTTCTTGACCAAGACTAAATAACATCAACATTTGAACTGTCCATTTGCCTACTCCTTTAATTTGCGTTAATAAATCAATAATAGCATCTGGCTGCATGGCATACAATTGCTTGTCGGTAATCTTATTTGCAATAAAAAATTCAGCTACATTTTGAATATAATGCACTTTAGATTGACTTAAGCCAATCGATCTAAGTTGGTCATTCGTACATTTCAATACCTGCTCACAACTAGGCTCATTGCCATCGAATAAAGCTAAAAATCGACCAAATATAATGGCAGCCACTTTTGTGCTCAGTTGCTGGCTAATGATACTTGCCATCAAACGCACAGGGGTATTTTTCCTTTTTTTGATGGTATGGTTCGCCTCTGCTAATAAAGGGACTAATTTTTTATCTTTTTTTAAGTGTAATTGATACTCCATGGATGTAAATTAAGCTGAATTACTTATTTTGAGTTAAGTTTAATCCAACAAAACCTAAAAATAATGCTAAAGAAAATCCTCATTTTATTACTTGTATTCATTTCACAAAATGCAATTGCACAAAATAAAGACAAAGAAGCAATTTTAAAGTTATTATCGGCACAAGTAGAATTTTGGAATAAAGGGGATGTCAACCAATTCATGCAAGGCTATTGGGAAAACGATAGTTTAATGTTTGTGGGAAAGGATGGCGTGACTTACGGATACAATAAAACCTTAGCGAACTATAAAAAGAATTATCCTGACAAAGCCTATATGGGTACATTAAAATTTACACTGATATCCGTAGAACCCCTCAATAAAGAATATTATAGTGTCATTGGAAAGTGGGAGCTCATTAGAACAGTCGGAAATGTGAGTGGACATTACACCATACTACTGAAAAAAATAAATGGACAATGGAAGATTATTTTAGACCATAGTAGTTAATTTAAATCACTACTACTTAGTGCGAAAAATCAATCGGGTCTTTCCATATTTTGTAGAGTAGAAAGAAATATCCTACTGAACTAAGTAGCAAGAAAAAATAATATAAATAATTATACCATTGCCAGTCTGCTTCTACAAAGGCATAGCCTAACATGATGCCCAATGTAGAATTCAATCCCATCCAAAGCAGCGTAAAGCCAATGGTCCTGGATATTCGATTTAAAAATGCCATTACTTCTGGATCCATTAGTCTAAGCTTTGTTTATTTGCTGCTGCTTCTTTTAATAAGCGATCAAACTGAGCAGGCGTTAAATCATTAAAGAAATAATATACAGGGTCTACTTTAGCACCTCGTTTAATCACTTCATAATGCAAATGGGGTCCAGTGCTCTTACCTGTACTTCCAATATAGCCAATCACTTCTCCCCTTTTAACAGACTGTCCCGCTTTTGCTTTCACCCGAACCATATGTGCATATAAAGTTTGAAATCCATAGCCGTGATTGATGACTACTTTATTGCCATAGCCATCTGTATTAAATCCAGCAACTTGTACCACACCATCTGATGTGGCATAAATTGGTGTACCCGTTGGAGCAGAGAAATCTAATCCAGGATGTAATCTAAAGTCTTTATACAAAGGATCAATTCGATAACCAAATCCCGAAGCAACACGTTTCATATTTTTATTGCTTATCGGCTGAATGGCAGGAATGGCTCTTAATAATTTTTCTTTATTCTTAACCATCACAGTAATTTCAGTAAATGATTGGTCTTGAAAAGACATCCTTAAACTTAAATTATTCAACTGATTGCGCATGTTCTCAATCAGGGCTGTATTGGATAAGCTTTGAATGAGTCGAATCTCATTTTTAGCCAACATGTCTTTTACCCTTGCACTATCTGGAATAGGCGTAGCTTCAAAAATTGAACGATATACTTCATTGTCTCTTTGCTCCAATTCCACCATTTGTAATTCCAATTGCTTCATGCGTTCTTGCAAAACGGCATAACTCTCTTTATACGCAGTATTTTGTTGTCTTAATAACCTTTCTTTTGGAGAGTCGATAAACTTAAATAAAATAGCCACAAAAAGGACCCCCACTGCAAGCGACGCAATGACAAAACCGATGGTTTGCAAAAGCCTTACTTTAAGGGGCACTTCGATTTTTTCGAACCTTA
>JBIKJM010000008.1:0-15477 GCA_044360985.1 Sediminibacterium sp.
TGCTGCCCCAACTAAGATTTGTCCTGGGTCTGCAATCCCTGCACAGCCTGCTTCTGAAACAATGCCAATCGTTTTACCTGATTTTAAAAGTTGTACAAATGCATCTACCTGTGTTGCTTCTACCTGGTGAATAGGAAACCACTGATAGTCGTCGATCACCATTTCTTTCCAGATTTTTTTAAAATATCTTCTGGTTGTTTTTTCATTTTCTACAAAAAATGCATCACAGGATTGTATCCACACCGCCACATCTTTAGGAAGCGCTTCCCAGCCTTCTTCATGTAATAACATAGGTAATAACAATACTTTTCCTAATGCGTCCTTCATTATTCGGTGTCTTTAATTTCTTGTGTATTCAAATGCGCAGCAACTAGTGCATAAAAAGGAGCTGTGATCCATCCAATGATTGGGAGTAAATGTAAAAGATAAAATACAATACCATTTCCTACTGGAAGTCCTTTATGACCGCTCACATAAGTTGCGGCAAAATTTCTGTTATGCTTTTCTGTAGCCAATCCAAAATCCATCATGGCATATCCTAAAAAGTAGCTTTCCATTAAAATGGTAAACAATGGCGTAAACCAACCCACTACAGGCAATGTGCAAACCAAGACAATAGGTATGAGGTACACTGTCTGCCAAAGCATATTGTTTAAATTAACTACAATAGACCTCAGAACTAATTTAATATAGTCCTCCTTATTCCATATAAAAGGAATTGATTGCTGAATAGCAACAATACGTAAATGTAAATAGGCAAATAGTGGTGAAAAGAAAATTAAAAAAAGATACTTGAATAAGGCAAAGTAAAAAAGAAGCAATGTAAACCAAAGCCAGAAACTTCCCATGGTAATAAAAAAACCAAGCCAATTACTATTCAAGCTGTCTATGAATGCTTTTAGCCCTGTTTTTAAGATGATGGATTCAATGAAAAAACTTGAAGTTTGTCCAAAATAATTCATGCCTATGATTAACAAAGTAGTGTAGATGATTCCTGGCACAACCATCCATCTCCATAATTTATGTTCTACAATAAATTGGTGGGCTAAAAAGTAAGCGCGTATGGATAAAATCAATTCTTTTAGCAATGCTTCGTATTTGGGATAAAGATACGAATGAACCGGGATCTAGGACTGCATTTTAGTGCCAAAGGCAAGATCCCCAGCATCTCCTAAGCCCGGAACGATATAGCTTTTGTCATTTAAAATAGGATCGATAGCTGCACACCAAATTGGAATTTCAGCACCTAACTCTTTTTCTACATGCTCAATTCCTTTTTGACTGGCAATGGTCACAACAATATGAATTTGCGCTGGGGTATATGTTTTTTGTATCGCTTGAATGGTTTCCACTAAGGATGCACCAGTAGCCAACATGGGATCACATAAAATTAAAATACGATTATTTAAATCAGGGCAGCTTAAGTATTCAAGACTGATTTCAAAACTACCATCTGGGTGATGTTTTCTGTAGGCCGAAATGAATGCGTTATCTGCTTTATCAAAATAATTCAACATGCCTTGGTGTAGTGGCAGACCAGCTCTTAGGATAGTGCCCAATACTGGTTGTTCTTCTAGCAATGAAGTAGAGGCGATGCCTAATGGGGTAGTGACATCAACGGATTTAAAACGCAAGGTCTTGCTTAATTCATAGGCAGCCACTTCACCAATACGTTCTATATTTCTTCTAAAACGCATTCTATCATTTTGCACATGCACATCTCTCAATTCTGCTACCCAATGATTTAGTAAACTATGATGCTTGCTTAAGTCAATGACCATATAAATGTTTTAATTGTTTTATTTTGAAAATGCCAATGCTATAAAATTAATATAATTTAAACTGGTCTCCATCAAAAAGCCCAAGATCACTCATTTTAATATGTGGAATGACTAGTAAAGCCATAAAACTAAGGGTCATAAAGGGTGACCCAAGTTGCGTCCCTAATGATTTGGCCATTTTGTCTATTTCAATATAGTCATTTGCTACTTGATAAGGATCGGCAGTGCTCATTAATCCTGCAACAGGAAGCCCTATGACTTTAGACGATTCCCCCTGCACACAACTAATGCCTCCTTTTTCATGTACCACTAAGTTGATTGCTTTTAAAATACTTTCGTCGTCTACACCAACAGCAATGATATTGTGACTATCGTGCGCCACGGTAGAAGCGATAGCGCCCGATTTAAATCCAAATGACTGTATGAGTCCTATTTTTGGTTTAGCTGCATGATAACGATTGTATACCACCACTTTTAAGACGTCTTTTTCTATATCTGCAATAATTGCATTGTCTTTGATAGTCGGTTTAGCCCAAACTAAATTCGTAATCAATTGCCCATCTATCGCATGTATCACAGGAACCATACCGTCCTTGCTTGGATAAGTTGCAGCAGGTAATTGAAGGTCTGATAAAGCTATTGGGTGCGCGTTGAATTGATTGATGGCTGTTGCTTGAATAGGCTCGATCAATGAGTGCCCATTCTGAGCTACCAATTGCCCATTGATATAGGTTTCAATGACTTTAAAATCTTGTAGGTTTTCTACCAATATGCAATTTGCAGGATCATTGACCCTTGCATATCCTGTTGGTAATTGATAATGGATGACTGGATTAATACAGGCAGCTCTTAATACATTGAATACGTTAATTCCTTTAGCGACTGCTCTAGCACATAATTGATTGATATGACCTTCCAATAAACTATCAGGATGTTTGTCATCGCTACACAACATGACTTTTTTAGGATGGTCATCTATCAACTCATACAAAGCTTCAAAATTTTTGGCTGCACTTCCTTCACGAATTAAAATATGCATTCCAAAACTTAATTTATCTACCGCTTCCTCGATGGTGAAACATTCGTGGTCGGTGCTAATCCCAGCTGCTATATATTGTTTTGCTAAATCACCCATTAATCCTGGTGCATGGCCGTCGATGGGCTTGCCAATGGCGTGTGCCGCTTTTATTTTTTGCATCACTTCTGCGTCCTGATGCAGGACACCAGGGAAGTTCATCATCTCACTTAAATAAAAAATATCTGGAGAAGCTAAGAGCTTTGCTATATCGACACTATCAATTACCGCACCGGCTGTTTCAAATGCTGTGGCAGGAACGCAGCTTGGCGCACCAAAGAAAAAATGAAATGGTACTTTTTTCCCATTGTCAATCATGTATTGCACGCCTTCTAACCCACATACATTTGCAATCTCATGCGGATCACTAATCGTACCAATCGTCCCATGCACTACAGCCAGTCTAGCAAAGGAGCTAGGTACTAACATACTACTTTCAATATGTACATGACTGTCTATAAAACCGGGCAAAATAAATTGATTCGGCGCTTCTTTACATTCAGTGATGGATACAATCCTTCCATCTTCAATACTTAGTATTGCTGGATAAATACGTTTATTTAGAATATCAACGTACTGACCTTGAATGGTAGTTGTCTGCATTTTATTGCTTAGTGTTGCTTAGTGTTGTGAATTAAAACCAATAACTGAGCTTAAAGATAAGCGCTCTATTCTTACTTTTAAATAAAGGGTCTGTAAAATAATTATCCGTATAGACTAAAAAGAAGTCACTCATTGGCTTGTATCGGTATTGCAACCTACTATTGATGTTGAAATTATTACTCTGTGTATTGTATTGAATAAAAGTGGTCCAAAAAAGCTGGGTACTAAAATTGTATTCTATTCTTGGTGCTATGAGGACCAATCTAGTACTGCCATAAGTTCCAGGCAACTGAATTTGATTTAACTGAGCATTCAAACGAAGGTTAAGGTGCGGTTGGTTCCTCCAATTGATACCAAGACCAAATCCTTGCACTTGTCCATTGTAAAATTGACCAATCGTAATTTCAGAAAACCAACCGAATAGTTTTCTTGTATCGGAAGCATAATTAAATTCAAATTGTCCATATTGGTATTGCTTTGCAGGCAGTGGTGTACCATCGGTAAAGCTTGTTGGGAAAAGTAGATTGGTAATATTATTACTCAAGCTTAGATTAAAACTAGATGCGTTTTTAAAATCGGTTTTTATCTGCATTGTACTTTCAAATTCATTAAAACTATTGTCAGGATTGAATACTACAAAATTTTGGGCTGTAAGTTCCATTTTGCCAATTTTACCTTTCGCTGGCATTAATGTATAACTGATTTCAGAAAAAATATGCTTGTAACCAATACGAATGCTCGTATCTCTTTCTGCATCGTAATTGCTTATTCTTTGAACGAATCCCATATCCGTATAGTAGTTCTTGCCAACATTTGCAAGGTCAAGTACAAAACCAAAATTTCGACCATTGTAACTTAATCCAGCTTCTGCATAATTATTTAAGTTTTTGATAGTAGGTTTCATGGATTGATTGTAATTGGCCCAATAATTAAAACTTCCGGCTGGGTTGGAATATTCAAATGTAATACCAGCATTACGTCCATATTTATCCAGTGGATTCTTTTTTTCTTCCTCTACCGAAATAAAATTTTCACGATTTAAAAAATACCCCTTAACCATAGATCTTTTTAAAACTCTTTTTTGCCATGTAAAGGCAGAAAAATTTTCAGGCGCATAATCCCCTTTTCTACCTGTTTGCATATTCATGGCGCCAATCCTTACATCAGGCGATAAATTACCGGAAAGCCTTGCGCCAAACAAGATAGGGATTGTATTGCCTTCTTTATCTAAACCAATAGTTCTAGAATAAAATGGCCGAATAGGAGGGATACCAAATCCAGCAAATAGATCCGCATTTTCTAAGAAGAATGCCCTTCGCTCTGGTAAGAAAATATTAAACCTGGTTAGGTTGGTCACTTGGTTATCTACTTCTACTTGCGAGAAGTCTGGGTTGACTGTTAAATCTAAATTCAATGAAGAGTTCAAAGCAATTTTAGCATCAAAGCCAACATTGCCGGTTGTTTCTATTTTATTGGTTGATTTGTCTTCGCTCATACCGCCTGTTAAATAAGGCAATAGAATCACATTGTTATTACTCGCTGGTGGATTGGTTGGCCACTTCATTAATCCAGTATAGCCAAGGTCGTATGATTTAAAATTTGGCCCAATCCTAGTCCATGTGCTATACTCGAAATTTTTTGCGTCTATTCGTACAAAGTTGACACCCCAGTTTTTATTTTCTGAATTATAACGAATAGATTTTAAGGGGATGGCAATTTCGGCAATCCAATAATTACCATAATCTTTAGTCATCGAAAACCACTTAGTATCCCAGCTATAACTGATTCCTCCGTCACTACTCCCTGTCAACTGATCTTCTGATTGCACATTCAATGCACTTACAACAAAATAAAATCCGTTTGTCTTTTGATTCAAGGGATCTAGAACAACTGCTACTCCATCGTTTCCATCATGTCCAATATCTCTTTTTAAACTTCTGATAATGGCCGTGCCGCTATCATATACTTTGAAGGCAAAATATAAATTTTTATCATCGTATAAATATTTTACCTCGGTTTGTTTTTTTGGTGCGCCAATATCATTCGGGAATTTTTTGTTAAACTGACTAACCGCTTCCACTGTATTCCAAGCAGGTTCATCCAAAATACCATCTAATTTAATGGGTCCTTTTGTAGGCTGAATCGTCAACTGAAATTCTTGCTGCACATTGGCATTGGTTTGCGCTTTACCATCTAGCCAAAAGAGGTTTAAAGTAAGTAGGAGCAGCATGAGCGATATTCTATTCATTGAATCATATTGGACTGCAAATATCCAATGATTTAGAGATAATCAATAAGGATTATTATAAGTGGAAAATAAGAAGTTTTAATGAACTAATGAGGCTTTGAGTAAGATTATTGCTTATTCAGAGTCAAGTATATCCGGTCTTCTTTGCTTTGTCCTAATCAAGGCCTGCTCTGATCTCCATTGATCCACCTTTTTTGGGTCACCTTGTAGCAATACTTCAGGAACAGTTAATCCACGAAAGTCTGCCGGCCTAGAAAATACAGGAGGCGCTAATAAATTATCTTGAAAAGAATCCGTTAATGCTGAGGTTTCGTCATTTAATACACCAGGAATTAATCTGCCTACTGCGTCTACTATAACTGCTGCAGCCAATTCTCCTCCACTCAAAACATAGTCTCCAATAGAAATTTCTTGTGTCACATACAAATCTCTAATTCGCTGATCAATACCTTTATAGTGACCACAAATAATCAGAATTCTATTTTTTAAGGATAAAGTATTGGCGTCTTTTTGTTCAAATCTTTTCCCATCAGGTGTGACAAAAATGATTTCATCAAATGCACCGCCTTCTTTTTGTAAATCGTCAATCGCATTGGCGAGTGGTTCACACATAATCACCATGCCTGCACCGCCTCCGTATTGGTAGTCATCTACCTGTCCGTGTTTGTTAATAGCCCAGTCTCTTAGTTGATGTAACTTGATATGAAGATGCCCACGCTCTTGAGCGCGCTTCATAATACTATGCGCAAATGGACTTTCAAGAAGCTCTGGGAGTACTGTTAGAATTTCAATGGTCATGCTACAAAGATAATTGAGATTAGTCCAAAAAATCGCCTAAATCTCGACGGTTCTTTTTAGTAGGTCGCCCAATCTTACTCAAGCGCTTACCAGTTTGAAACGTAGCTGCAACCTGCCTCACGCGCTCTAATTCTTCTACCGGGGTTAAGTCTTCATAGTATTTAATAGCTTCTGCATAGGCCAATCGGCCATCTAGTAGTTGGGTCACTTTCAATATCCAATTCTTATGTTCTGTTCTTGCCTCGTAGATATCTCCAATAACCACATTGCGAGAGGCTTTTACATTTTCTCCATTTAACTTCACACGGCCTTTCTCAATGGCTTCTGTAGCCATGCTTCTTGACTTGAATACGCGGATAGACCACAAATATTTATCGAGTCTTAATTTTTCTTTCTTTAGTTCTGGCGCAGGCATCTGTCCTTATTTTTTTTCGGCAAAAAATTGATGAAAATAAGGGATGGTTTCAATGCCTTTATAAAAATTCACGATATCGTATTTTTCATTTGGGCTATGTAAATTGTCACTATCTAAACCAAATCCCATGAATACAATTTTCAATCCAAGTTCTTGTTCGAATAGTGAACAGATTGGAATACTTCCACCGCCTCGAACTGGAATAGGCTCTTTACCAAATGTGGTTGCAATTGCTTTTGCCGCACTTTGATATTCGTGAGAATCAATAGGTGTGATATAGGGTTCGCCACCATGATGCTCAAATGCAGTCACAGTTACGTTATCTGGCGCAATGGATTTAAAATAATTCAATACTTTCTCTGTGATGATTGTAGAAGATTGATTTGGCACTAACCTGCATGAAATTTTAGCAAATGCTTTGGAAGGTAAAACTGTTTTTGCGCCTTCTCCTGTGTATCCGCCCCAAATGCCATTGACTTCGAGTGTTGGTCTGATACCTGTTCTTTCATTCGTACTATATCCTTTTTCACCCCATACATTTGCAATGCCTAAGTCTTGCTTAAACTCATTTAAATCAAAAGGTGCTTCAGCCATTTTTGCGCGCTCAGCATCTGTCGATTCAATCACGTCATCATAAAATCCAGGGATGGTAATATGGTTATTTTCATCATGACATGCGGCAATCATTTTTGACAAGATTGTAATAGGATTCGCTACTGCACCGCCATACACACCACTATGTAAATCTCTATTTGGTCCAGTCACTTCTATTTCTATATAACTTAATCCGCGCACTCCAATATCGATGGAAGGGTTGTCCATACTGATCATTGCGGTATCGCTAATTAATATCACATCTGCTTTTAACAATTCCTTATTCGCTTTTACGAAACTAGCTAAATTTGGACTTCCAATTTCTTCCTCACCTTCTATCACGAATTTAATATTGGTGCACATGGTATTGGTCTTGGTCATCATCTCCAATGCCTTTACGTGCATGTAAAACTGTCCTTTGTCATCGCAAGCACCTCGGGCAAAAATTTTGCCATCAATAATTGTTGGCTCAAATGGGCCACTATTCCATAATTCCAATGGATCAGCAGGCTGCACATCGTAATGTCCATAAACTAATACTGTTGGGAAGCTTGGATCAACGATGATTGCTCCATAGACAATTGGATGTCCTTCGGTTTCATAAATAGTTACAACCTGCGCTCCAGCATCTGTCAAAGATGTTGCCACTGCTTTTGCACAGGCTTGCATATCCCCATTGTGTTCGGACTTTGCACTCACACTTGGTATGCGTAATAAATCCAATAACTCTTGTAAAAAACGATCCTTATTTGCTTCTTGAAATGTCTTCCATGCGTTCATATGCTATAATTTTTTTAAAGAAATATTTATAATACTTATTTATGCTAATTGATGTTTATTATCTGATAATACATTTTCAATTGTCCAATCTAATTTTTGTTCAAATGGCGCTTTTCTTTGAGCACAATTTTCTGCTACACATATCGGGCAACTGTAAGGCATACATCCATCTGTATGTACAAAAAATTCAATGCTTGCTCCAAATTTACCCTTAATTAAATTTGTAAATTCTTCTACTACTTGGTGTGCTTCGTTTACGTTTAAAAACCAAGGTACTGTAAGATGGCAGTCTATATGCATTAAGCTACCATATTTAATTACCCTTAAATTATGCAGGTCAACCCATTGTATATTTCTGTTTTTATTCAATTCGCCAACCACTTCTTCTAATAAAGCTAGATCCGCTTCGTCCATAATGCCAGCAAAGGAAGCTCTAATGATTTTGTAGCCATTATAAATAATCCAGAAGCTCATTAAAATGGCGAGTATTGCATCAATGCCGGTGATATTGGTGAGAAGTACAATCCCAATACCTATGGACACAGCAAATGTGGTAAAGCTGTCTAGTATTAAATGTTGACCACTTGAGGTTAAGGCTAGTGATTTATTTTTCTTACCCATTTTTTTTGCAATCAAACCAGCAAATAAATTTAAAAAAGCAGTGACTAACAAAACCCATAATCCATTGTCTAGGCTATGTAATTCCCTGGGTTTAAATATTGCACTGATAGATTCGTAAAAAATAATTAAACCAGCTGCAATGATTAAACTTCCTTCAAACGCAGCAGAAATAAATTCTGCTTTTCCATGACCATAAGGATGCTCCTTGTCTTTTGGCTTAGAGGCCACATATAAACTATATAACCCAATGGCGCCAGCCAATACATTCACAATACTCTCTAATGCATCAGACAATACAGAGAGGGAGTGTGTCATGAAATAGGCAACAAACTTCAATACAAAAAGAACGACACTTAAAGAAGTGACATAGAACTGTATTTTTAAATTCTGTTTAGCTGCTTGCAATGGAATAAATTAGAAATGAATTAGAATTTAAGTGGGTTGTACCTTTCTTCTACAAATTTCCAGTTGACAAGGTTCCACCATGCATTAATATAGTCGGGGCGTTTATTTTGATACTTCAAATAGTAAGCATGCTCCCAAACATCTAGACCTAACAAAGGATATCCTTTTGTTTCGGCTATATCCATTACTGGATTGTCTTGATTGGGTGTAGAACAAATTGCTAATTGACCTTTCTCGTTCACAATCAACCAAGCCCATCCACTTCCGAATCTATTTTTTGCTGCTTCTGCAAATGCTTTTTGAAAATCCGCAAAAGTTCCAAATGATTTTTCGATCGCTTTTGCTAAACTGCCCGTTGGCATTGAAGCTGGAGCAGGTTGCATGGTTTGCCAAAATAATTCATGGTTATAATGACCGCCTGCATTGTTGCGTATTTTTGTAGAATACTTTGAGATGGATTCTAGTAAGTTAGTGATAGATGTAGTTTTAATATCTACCTTTTCTGCTACACAAGCGTCATTTAAATTTTTAGTATATCCAGCTGCATGCTTTGTATGATGAATTTCCATCGTCATAGCGTCTATGAATGGCTCTAAAGCATTATAGGCATAGGGCAAGGGCTGTTGCATGTAATTCACCTCCTGACTCAATTGTAATCCACTGAATGTATGCATGATTGGCATACTCGCCATTGCAATACCCGCTTTGCCAGTTTGTTTGATGAACTGACGTCTACTGTTGGATGAATTAGACATAGGATTATTTTTTAAAGTACTTCTGTAAAGTTACTTTAATTGGCTGTAAAAAGCGGTAGTAAAATTCCTGATTGAACAACTGTGAATCGCGCATGGCTTTGTAGGTTAAGAATAGTCCAACAGGGATTAAAAAGAGACTAGACAACCACATGCCAGCATACACGGACCATTGCTCCGACTTGGCTAGTTTCTCTCCAAAATTATTGAGTAAGAAAAAGACAACAAAAAAGGCAATTGCTGAAACCATTGGCGCACCCAGTCCTCCTTTTCTGATAATCGCACCCAATGGCGCCCCAATTAAAAACAACACGATACAAGCAAATGAGAGTGTGAACTTCCGATGCCATTCAATTGCGTGCATTGTTTCAGCGTGCTGTTGGTCTTTATAGATCGTCACCAAGCTTGCTAAATTATTTTGCATAGGTTGAAATTGGTATCCAGCACTTTCTGCAATCGAAATAGACGCTTCAGGTGGTATCAATGCGTCAATGTTTTTAATTGCAGCCACTTTTGCTTTTTTGAAAAGTTGTATGCTATCTTTTAATAACATAAATTTCAAATAAGGATGAATTTCTGTACTTGCTTTCTTTATAAAAAAACTATCGATCGACTGAATGGAATCTATCGCTTTCCCCAATTGTCTAACGCTCAACATTTTTGGATCATAAATCACATCCACGGTCTTATTCATCTGAAAACTTTTCAGGTCAAAAACTTTTTTATATTCTTTAAAATTGAGTCTTGTGAATTCGGTGTTCGTAGTAGACCTGTAGCCTTTTTCTTGGTAACGCCAGCCGTCATATAAAATAAATTCCAAAAACTTTTTATCAGGTGTAACCCTCATCACACCTGACTTTGCTATAATCATATTATCCTGCAGTCCAAATCTTTTTTCAAAAATAACGATATCATTGATCACACTATCATTGGCCTCTTTCTTGCCAAGTTTAATTACATAACCGTCAATTTTATCATAAAAAACACCTTCTTTTAAATCAATTGCAGGTTTAGATACAATGATTTCATATTTCAAAGTAGTTAAACGCATTTGAGAGACTGGAATAATATTATTGGCTAATAAAAAAGCAATACCTGATAGTAAGATCGCAAAAATAAAAAGCGGTCGCATGAAACGCACTAACGGAATGCCTGCAGACTTAATGGCGATGAGTTCAAAACTTTCACCCAAATTTCCAAATGTCATGATCGAAGAAAAAAGCAATGCCAAAGGAATGGCGGTTGTCAACATACTGATAGACACGAGACCAACTAATTTCAAAATGATGAATGTATCCAATCCTTTTCCAACCAAGTCATCAATATACAGCCAAAAGAATTGCATGGTCAGCACGAATATAGAAATAGTCAATGCTGCCAAAAAAGGTCCTATAAAAGCCCTCAGAATTAGTATGTCTAATTTTTTGAACAAAATTGTAGTGCTAGCTACCTATTCTATGAAATAGCTCTTTGATTTGGTAACCCCAAAGTTGACTTTGGTCTTTGATCTCATTTTTCTCCGCAAAGTCCTTGATGATCAATACGGTTTGATTTGAAATTTCTGTTTTTTCAATACAAAACTCAAAATACTCATTCTTTTCACTGTGTAACCATCTAAAACGAATGAATTTATTTTCTTCTTGATCTAAAATTTCTGCCTTGTCTGGAGTGCCTCCATTCCATGAAAAACTGAAGACATTTTCCCATTCGTCTACTCTGTCAGCGAACCATTCTTGTAAACCAGATGCGGTGGAGAGGAATTCAAATAAGATTGCAGGAGAACATCTAACCGGAAATTCAAGTGTAAATAGTAATTTTTTACTCATAATATCAATCAGCCCTATTTAGGACATCGTTTGATGCAATAATATTAAATAAAAGCATGCCTCCAAGTATTTTAGTCACTTAATTCGTTAACAAACTGTAAAGACTTTAAACATTAGGTTATTTTCTAATTTATTTAGGATGATAATCATCTAGTTAGATGGAATTTTAAAAGTCAAATTTGATTCAAAATGACCAAAATAGGTCAAAAATGAGCTGCTTTTCAGTGCCTTTGATAACTTATCTTTGCAAATTATAAAGACAGACTTATGTTCAATGCACTTAGTGAAAAATTAGAATCAGCTTTTAAACATCTAAAAGGCCAATCCCGCATCAATGAATTGAATGTGGCCAATACCCTTAAAGATATCAGAAAAGCCTTGTTGGATGCCGATGTGAACTTTAAAATTGCCAAGGAATTTACAGATAGTATCAAAGAAAAAGCGGTTGGTGAAAAAGTAATCAATGCCATTAGCCCTGGCCAGTTGATGGTTAAAATTGTGCAGGATGAATTAACTGCATTGATGGGTTCGGAAGCAAGTTTATTAGATACTTCAAAAAATCCAACCATCATTTTAGTAGCAGGTTTGCAGGGTAGTGGTAAGACCACTTTCTCTGGTAAATTGGCCACGTACCTCAAAGCACAAAAAAAATCTCCACTTTTGGTTGCCGCCGATATTTATCGTCCTGCAGCAATGGATCAGTTGACGGTCTTAGCAGAACAAATTGGGGTAGATATTTTTGTAGAGCGTGAAAATAAAGATGCAGTTTCAATTGCGCAAAATGCAATTGCATATGCCAAACAAAATAATAAAAATGTCATTATCATCGATACTGCAGGTCGTCTTGCAGTAGACGAAATGATGATGAATGAAGTGGCAAATATTAAATCTGCCATTCAACCACAGGAAATTTTATTTGTCGTAGATTCAATGACAGGGCAGGATGCAGTCAATACAGCAAAGACTTTCAACGACCGATTAGATTTTACGGGTGTTGTTTTAACAAAATTAGATGGTGATACAAGAGGTGGAGCTGCTTTGTCTATTAAGTATACGGTGAACAAGCCGATTAAGTTCATGAGTAGTGGAGAGAAGATGGACACTTTGGATATTTTTTATCCAGAGAGGATGGCGCAAAGGATTTTAGGGATGGGTGATATTACTTCTTTAGTTGAAAAAGCACAAGCACAATTTGACGAGGAAGAAGCAAAAAAATTAGAGAAGAAAATTCGAAAAAATCAATTTGATTTTGAAGATTTTTTAACCCAAATTCAGCAGATCAAAAAAATGGGTAACCTGAAAGATTTAATGGGGATGATACCAGGAGTTGGAAAAAGTATTAAAGATATTGATATCAAAGAAGACGCATTCAAAGGTGTTGAAGCCATCATTCAATCGATGACTTTAATTGAAAGAAGGAATCCAGATACCTTGACTCCAAGTAGAAAGGCAAGAATTGCAAAAGGTGCAGGAAAAGACCTTGCAGAAATCAATGCATTTATCAAGCAGTTTGACCAAATGAAACAAATGATGAAGACAATGAGCGGTCCTGCGGGTGCGGCCATGGCAAGCAAAATGCCTGGAATGAGAAGATAAAGAAGCCTGTTAATTTATAAGTAATTGATTTTCAATGTATAATTTGCAAATTTGCCTTTCTTCTTTCATTTAATTGGGTGAATTCATACGTTTCATTTATCTTTGCACCCTTAACCCTATTTGTTAACGCCTATAAATTTCTATTTAAAATGGCAGTAAAAATGAGACTACAGCGTCATGGTAGTAAAAAAAGGCCTTTCTACTTTATAGTAGTGGCTGACGGACGCGCACCAAGAGATGGTAAATTCATCGAGAAAATTGGTACTTACAATCCTTTAACAGTTCCAGCGACAATCAATTTAGATCGTCAAAAGTCTTTAGAGTGGTTAAACAAAGGTGCTCAACCTACAGACACCGTTCGCAGAATTTTATCTTTCAAAGGAGTACTTTATTTAAAACACTTATTACGTGGTGTTAAATTAGGTTTATTTGATGATGCAACTGCAATGACTAAGTTTGAATCTTGGTATGCTGAGCATGAAACATCAATTGCTTCCAAATCTGATTCACACAAAAAAGCACAAGCTGCTAAAAAAGTGTATGTACCAGTAGTTAAGAAAGTAGCTGAACCAGTTGCTGAAGCACCTGCAGAAGTTGTTGCTGAAGAAGTAACTGCAGAAGCACCTGCTGAAGTTGAAGCACCAGCTGCAGAAGCGGCTGCAGAAGCGGCTGCTGAAGAAACTCCAGCTGCAGAATAAACTAATCTGCAACTTAATTAAGATTCAATAGCATTCAACCTCCCGAATTTCGGGAGGTTTTTTTTATCGTCCAATCATTTACTAAATTTGCGTATGAGTGAGTATATCCATATCGGAAAAATAGTGGCAGCACATGGTCTAACAGGGCATCTTATTTTAGAGCATGCCTTGGGCACACCCATTCACTTTAAAGGGATTGACGCCATTTTTATTGAAAAAAATGCAGCAAGTTTTATTCCCTATTTTATACAGTCCGCGTCTGCTAAAACAGAAAGTTTAACCCATTTACAAGTAGAAGGCATCACTAACAGAGAAGCCTGTGGTATTTTGATTGGGAAAAAAGTATGGTTACCAGAAGCCGAGTTTCAATTGCTAGTGGATAAAAGTTCACCGCTTTCATTATTGGGGTATATGGTAGTTGAAAAAGGAATTGAATTAGGAAAGATAGAAGAAGTTATAGAACAACCTCATCAACTCATGGTGACCATTTTATACCAAGGTCAGGAAGCTTATATTCCTTTACATGAGGAGAGCCTTAAAGGGGTAGACCATGCAAAAAAGCAAGTGGATGTAGTATTGCCCGACGGCTTGTTAGATTTATATACTGAGATGGATAACGCTGAATAGTTTAACTATTCCATTTATCTAATTGCTTAATTGTTGCAGCCAAATCTTTAGGAAGTGGTGCTTCAAAAGCAAAGGCCTTTTCTTTAAACACCAATTTTAAAGTATGCGCATGTAAGGCATGTCTTGCTAGTAGTGGCTTTTCTTCCTCTTCGGATTTGCTTAATTTGAAATTCTTTTTCTTGATACTAGAGAGTAGTAATTTTTCACCATCACCATAAATTTCATCTGCAATAATGGGATGTCCTATATGTCTTGCGTGCACCCTAATTTGATGGGTTCTTCCTGTATGAATTTGAAATGAAACCAAAGCGTAACGTTTGTAGTAAGTCACAACATCATAGGTGGTCAATGCCACTTTTCCTTTTACATGAATGTACATCTGTCCCTTTTTGACTGGATGTTCCATAATGCTTCCGTCAATACTTCCACTTTGTTCAGGACGGCCCACCACCAAGCCAAGGTATTTTTTTTCAATCGTTCTGCCTTCAAATAAAAGGCTTAGTTCCTTATGCGCTTCTGCATTTTTTGCAAAAATAATAAGCCCACTTGTTGCTTGGTCTAAACGATGCACCGTAAATATATTGCCGTATTTATCTTGCAAGAGCGACTTTATAGAAAGCGTTTTGCCAAAACGATCTGGGATACTTAATACACCAGC
>JBIKJM010000009.1:0-15471 GCA_044360985.1 Sediminibacterium sp.
TCTTCTAACATAGGCAGGTACTGCATCAAACTCTACACCAGGATCTGAACCATTGTTAATATTGAAAGATAAATTTCTTAATTTTTGAATACGCTCAGCCACTTTGCGTCTTTGCTCTTCTGAATTATCTAATGAGATATCAAAATTAGAGTGCTGTGGTCTGTTTTGTTGCGTTCCTACTGATTCTTCACGCATCACCAATTGCATAGTAGGCGCTTCTTCAGTATCCATTTCTACATTTCTAAATGAGGTCTCTACGTTTTCTGTTGCTGCTGCTATTTCTGTTGCTATTGGTTCAATTGATTCAAAAACAACTGTATTAGCAATTACCTCATTGTTCGTTGGCATTGATGGTTCTGGCGTAGCTTCTAATTCTGATTCTGCATAAATATTTAAAGGCTTGTTCAAGACAAATTCAGTCGTGAAACTTGGAGCTTCTTCCTCTTCCATATTCAATTCAAATACTTCTGAAACTTCTTCTTCCTCAAAAGATGCATTAAAATCTTCTAAAACTATTTCTTGCGATATCACTTCTTCTTCAAAACTTGATTCTATTGCTTCAAATGTAGGACTTACTTCTTCCTCTTCTTCTTCGTCATAATCTGGTGCTGAAACATATACATTACTCATTTCAGGCATCACAAACTCTTGCATTGTAGGTGCTAATTCATCCATCGGAATTTCAACTTCATCCATTGGGATTTCAATTTCATCTACTGTAATTTCAACAGTATCCAATACTGCTGCAGCTTCTGTCAATTCTGGTGCTATTAGATCATTAGGTGCGTTGATATCAGTTGGTTCAATTGGGTCCGCTTGTTCTGATTGTTCTAATTGTTCTAGTTGTTCTGATTGCAAAGTCATCATTATTTTTTCTTCTAATGGTGCTTCTACTTCCTTCACTGCTTCTTTTTTAAATGGATCTTTATGTTCAAATCCAGTTGCAATTAAAGTAATACCTAATTTATCACCTAAACTTTCATCATAGCCCATACCCATGATCACATCGCTGTGTTCACCTGTGCGCGCACGTAAAATAGTATTGATGGTTTCTAATTCATCCATACTACATTCATAATCCCCTTCGGCACTATTGATATTTAATAAAATCCATTTTGCACCTTTGATATCATTGTCATTCAACAATGGTGAATTCAATGCCTCTTCGATGGCTCTTTCTGCTCTGTCTTCTCCAGCAACTTCTGCCTTCCCTAAGATGGCAACACCTCCGTTCTTCATCACTGTACAAACATCAGCAAAGTCAACAATGATATGACCGCGGCTGTTAATCACGTCTGTAATACATTTTGCTGCAGTAGCTAATACATTGTCTGCTTTAGTGAATGCTTCTTTCATTTTCAAATTACCATATTGTACGCGTAATTTGTCATTCGAAATCACTAATAAAGTATCTACATAAGGCTTCAATTCATTGATTCCTTCCTCGGCTTGCTTTTGACGACGTGGTCCTTCAAAACCAAATGGAGTCGTCACAATACCTACAGTTAAAATGCCTAAATCTTTACAAATTTTTGCAATGATTGGCGCACCTCCTGTTCCAGTTCCGCCTCCCATTCCAACTGTGATGAATGCCATTTTGGTATTCACTTCTAAAATTCTTTTAATCTCTTCTAAAGATTCTTCGGTGGCCATTTTACCTACAGAAGGATCCGCACCAGCACCCAAACCTTGGGTCAAATGTGGTCCTAATTGAATTTTATTAGGAACTGGGCTTTGTTCTATCGCCTTAGAATCTGTGTTGCATATGATAAAATCTACCCCTTCAATATCTTGTTGAAACATGAAGTTAACGGCATTGCTTCCTCCTCCTCCAACACCAAGTACTTTGATGATGGATGATTTTTGTTTAGGTAAGTCAAATTGTATCATTCGAAATTGTTTTTTTGTTAGGTTAGTTGGTCGTAATTGCGTCTAAATTACTTGATTTCAATCGATTAAGTTCTATAAGTTATAAACGATATGTGGGTAATTTTTATGCTAAAGGTTTGTCTTCTTCTTCGTTAAAAATCTCGATCAAGTTGTTCTTGAAACGATCCCAGAACTTACTTTTTCTTTTTTCAATTTGATCCTCAGAAACAGTTGTTGCCACTGGTTGAGGATTTGATCTTTGATATGTATTTGATTGATTTGTAACTGGTGCATTTACGGTTAACGCTTTAGGCACTTCTACCTTCTTGTAGGTTTCTGTAAACACTTTATAATTTTGCTCATAATCATTGTATCCTTTCAAAATCAAACCGATACATGTTGAATACATTGGCTTCTTTAATTCATCAATGTGATTTGGTGCTAAATGTTCGTTTGGCAATCCAATTCTCGCATTTAAACCAGTAATATATTCAGTTAATTGAATCAAATGCTTTAATTGAGAACCACCACCAGTCAAAATCACACCGCCGTTCAACATACGGCTATCCAATCCAACTTGCTTTAAATGGTAAGTCACAAAATCAAGAATTTCACTCATTCTAGCTTGTATAATGGCAGCTAAATTCTTTACACTAATTTCTTTTGCAGGCATTCCTTTTAAACCAGGAATAGTTACATAAGCATTTGCTTTTGCTTCATCAGATAAGGCGCTTCCAAACTGCACTTTCATTGCTTCTGCTTGGCTTTTTAATACACCCAATCCCATTCTAATATCATTAGTGATATTCTCGCCTCCAAAAGGAATTACTGCAGTATGCTTTAATATACCTTCGTAGAATACAGCAAGGTCACTTGTGCCTCCACCGATATCCAAAATTGCAACACCCGCTTCCATATCTATATCACTCATCACAGCACTAGCAGATGCCAATGGCTGTAATACTAAATCTTTTGTAATCAATCCACTTCTTTCTACAGAACGATTGATATTGCGGATCGCATTTCTATCTCCTGTGATGATATGAAAATTGGCGCCTACTTTAACACCATTCACCCCAACTGGATCCTTGATATTTTGGTTATTATCTACATGAAACTCTTGAGGAATCACATCAATGATTTGATCGCCTGCAGGAATAAAGGTTTTTCTTTGGTTGTTGATCAATTGCTCAATTTCCCAAGCCTGTATCTCATTTTCAGCGTCCTGTCTTACTTGATCTCCTCTAGTTTGTAAGCTCTTGATATGGTGACCAGCAATACCCACATACACTTCGTGGATTTCTAAATCTGGATTACTTAAATGGCAATTTTGTAAAGCTTGCTGGATGGCTTTAATGGTTTGATCAATATTTAATACTTGACCATGTTGTACCCCATTGCTATTCGCACGACCAAAACCTAGGATTTCTAATTTCCCAAATTCATTCTTTCTTCCAGCAATCGCAGCAATTTTTGTTGTACCAATGTCAAGACCCACAATGATGGGAGAATCGTTCTGACTCATTTTTATAGGTTTTAGTTGTTAGTTGTTCTTAGTTGGAGACTTCGACTTCTTAGGCATTAAGGCCTTCGCAGTCTTGTTCTTTTTAATTAACGAATTATTTTTAGCTTTATTGTTCGTTTTAGGCTTAGACTTAGGCGTTTTGGCTTGAATTTTTTGCTTAGAGGAAGCAGTTCCCAATTTGGGCTTCGCCAATTTTGCAGGAACCGCTTTATTTGCTTTGACAGGTGGTGTTCTTGATGGAGCTATTGATGCGGGACTGGCTGAGTCTATCAAGATTGGTGAAGCTTTCACTATACTATCTGTAATAATAACAGGGGCTTGCATCAGCATAGTTGAATCCCCTACAAGCAATTTAAAATCGCCAGTAAATTGAATTGGCTGTTGGCCTTTTTTCAATGCAACCACTTGATGATCGAATCTACAATCAATAAATTGATAAGCATTAACTCCAGAACCTACCCACACTTTTTTATAAAAAGTAAATAATCGGTTTAATTTATCTTCTAGCTGATCGACCGATCCCAATAAAACTAAATGATCGCCAAGCGTTGGCACCATTTGAAAAGTCCCATTGGGTTCTATATTCACCTGTGCTACTTGAGCCATGAAAAAACTATCTTTTTGAATGGTCTTTGCAAAAAATAAAACATCTTTTAACAACGCGCTATCTGGCTTTGATAATTTTGATTGATCTGTTGGGAAGCCTGTAAATACTGGGAGATTCAATACGGTCAATTGTTTCAAAGGCAGTCTCCAACCTTCATTGTCAATGTAAAAGGAAGACCCACTTGCAGTAAATATCCGAGCAATTGGAATTCTCTGTTCGATTTTAACTTCTAAGACCAATTTATTATTGATAAAAAATTCTGCGTTTTTTACCCATTCTGTTTTTTCAATAAATTGTTCTAACTGCGTTAAATTAATTTTTTCAATTGGCATACCCACTTCTACTCCTTGTTCATTCAAAATAACTTGAATAGAAATTTCGTCCATAAACAAAGCCTGAGCACTTTCTCCAACTAATTCAACTTGAATATTTGTTAATTGCTTTGCACTCTTGGCTTTCCATGAAACCACAAAAAGCACAATAAGCCCTGCAGCAGCGATGCTCCAAATAATCCTAATTGCTATTTTTTGCCATTGTTTCATCTGCTATTTTGTAAGGATTTCTTGAATTTGATTGATGCATACATCTATATCGCCTGCTCCAGCCATCACGATTAACTTATCTTCTGTAGACGCAGCCCATGACAATAATTGCTCTTTCGACATGACTTGCTTTTTCTCTATGGTCATTGCATCTAATAACATCTCACTTGTCACACCTGGTATTGGTAATTCTCTGGCTGGATAAATAGGTAATAAAATAACCTCATCTGCTTGATCCAATGTAGCAGAAAAACCAGCAGCTTGATCTTGTGTTCGACTATATAAATGTGGTTGAAAGACTAAAACCATTTTTTGATTTGGAAAAATACTTTTAACACCACTTATCAGAGCGTTTAATTCTTCTGGGTGATGCGCGTAGTCGTCTATCAATACCTTATTGGCTGTTTTTACTTTATATTCAAATCGACGTTTCACACCTTTAAAGTCTGCAACAGCAGCAATAATTTTTTCGTCCTCAATCCCAAGACTTAATGCAATTGCAATTGCAGCTGTTGCATTCTCTACATTATGCAAGCCACCCATATTTAATACCACATTTTTAAGCACCCCATTTGGATGCACTAAATCAAAAATGTAGGAACCATCCACCACTTTTAATGCACTTGTATGATAAGATGCTTTTTCTTGATTGTACCCATAAGTGGCAATTGTTTTATTCGTTGCGCTTGTCTCTACTGTGGTACCTAATTTCTGAATCAAGATCCCTCCAGGTTTAATCTTATCTGCATATTGTCCAAAAGCTTTTAATACTTCTTCTGCAGTGCCATAGATGTCTAAATGATCTGGATCAACAGCTGTGATAACAGCAATATTTGGAGATAATTTTAAAAAACTTCTATCGTATTCATCTGCTTCTACCACCACCACATTTTTTTCGTGACTCCAGAAATTAGTATCATAATTAGAAGCGATACCTCCTAAAAATGCATTACAGCCATACCCTGTATGTCTCAAAATATGTGCAGTCATAGAGGTTGTAGTCGTTTTACCATGCGTGCCTGCAATACCTATTGTAAAAGCATTTTCTGTCACCCATTGCAATACATCACTTCGTTTTACAACTAGGTATCCATTGTCTTTAAAAAAATTAAACTCAGTATGTTCTGCAGGGATGGCTGGCGTATATACAATGACTGTAGCAGCTTTATCTATTTGATTTAAATCATCTTCAAAATGAATTGCGATGCCTTCTGCGATCAAACTATCTGTCAATGCAGTGGGTGTTTTATCATATCCAGATACAATGACGCCTTGGGTATTAAAATACCTAGCTAAAGCACTCATTCCAATACCACCAATGCCAATAAAATAAATACGTTTCAAGTTAGTTAGAGGATTCATATCTTATTCGCTATTTAGAGTCAATTTCATGAATAATTTCTGCTGCAATCACTTGATCTGCATTTTTCCATGCAAAAGATTTAATTTTTTCTTCCATCTCGCTCAACATCTGTTTATTTGTCATTAATTTTTCAATCATTGGAAGTAAATCATTGATTACATTTTTATCTGCAATCATTTGTGCTGCCTGTTCTTTTACCAGGACTGCTGCATTAAAAGTTTGGTGGTCTTCGGCCGCATGTGGGTAGGGTACAAATATGCATCCTTTGCCAGTCATCGCTATTTCAGCAACGGCCATCGCACCTGAACGACTCACTACCATATCTGCTGCAGCATAGGCTGCACTCATATCATTGATAAAACTGTCCACATGTACATTCCCAAATGCAGTTGCTGCAGCTTTATACATTGCAGCATTCGGCTTGCCGGTCTGCCATATTAATTGCAGTCCCATCTTTTCAAATGCAGATAAATTTTGTTGAATGGCTTGATTGATAGATGCAGCCCCCAAACTTCCACCAATGATCAATAAAGTGGTATGATTAGGAAGTAAACCAAATTGTAACAAGGCATTCTCTTTTCTAATTGTTCCTTCGGCAATATTTTGTCTCACTGGATTTCCAGTAATGATTATCTTTTGAAATGGAAAAAAAGATTCCATCCCTTTTGTGCCAGTAAATATTTTTGTTGCATGCTTGCCCAACCATTGATTGGCTTTCCCGGCAAATGCATTGGCCTCATGTATGAAAGTTGGTATCCCCCTTGCTTGTGCATATTTTAAAACGGGAAAACTTGAATAGCCTCCTACCCCAAATACGGCATTGGGTTTAAATTGATTGAAGATGGTTTTAACTTGAATAAAACTTTTTATCAACTTAAAAGGTAAAGTCAAATTTTTAAAAATATTTTGTCTATTAAATCCTGCAATCGTTAATCCAACTATTTGGAAACCAGCTTGTGGCACTTTCTCCATTTCCATTTTCCCTTGCGCACCTACAAATAAAATACTTGCATCAGGCTGTAACTTATGTATAGCCTGCGCTACAGCAATGGCTGGAAAAATATGTCCGCCTGTCCCACCGCCAGCGATGATGATCCGCAAAGGAGTATGTGCTTGATTAGGCATTTGCAGGCTCAATATTTTCATTAGGAATTTCAATCTCAGTTTCAACGGGTGCCTTACCTTCCATTTGCTCCACATTTCTTGCAACACTTAATATCAAGCCTATCGAGCAACAAGTAAATATAAAGGAGCTTCCACCCATACTTAATAATGGCAAAGTCACTCCAGTCACAGGGACAATCGCCACATTCACCGCCATATTAGCAACAGCTTGAATGATTAATGTAAAGCTTAATCCAAGTGCTAAAAAAGCTCCAAATGCATAAGGACACTTTCTAAATATTCGAATGCACCTAAATAAAAATACGAGGTAAATAAAAATGATGAATGCCCCACCTAATAACCCATACTCTTCGATAATTACTGCATATATAAAATCATTGTAGGCCTGTGGCAAAAAATTTCTTTGCTGACTATTCCCTGGACCAAGTCCTACAAATATGCCGCCATTCGCAATTGCAATTTTTGCTTGTTGCACTTGATAAGGTACTTCATTGTCTTTTGCGTACATGAAGTCCTGCACTCTATTCACCCAAGTTCCAAAACGTCCCCAACTTTTTAATGACTCCGCAATAACTGGTTTTTCTGAATCAATTTTACCCTCATTGGCGTTATGTGTCGCAATTGCTACGCTAATTATAATTATAATTGGAATCATCGCCACTCCAATCGTTAATAAAATATGTTTAAAGCTCACTCTGCCAATAAACAATAAAAGCAAGGAAGTGGCACCTGTCAACAATGCATTTGATAAATTTGCAGGCATGATTAAGCCACAAATAATGAACACCGGAATAATCACTGGTAAAAATCCTTTCTTAAAATCCTTAATTACTTCCTGTTTCTTACTGAGTACCCTTGACAAGTACATGAATAAGGCCAATTTTGCCACATCGCTACTTTGTATGGTTAAATTAATGATGGGTAATTTAATCCACCTACTACCTTCATTAATTTTAGCACCAAAAAATAAAGTATAGATCAATAATGGCACAGATAATATAAATAAAATAGTAGCTACACGTGAAAAAACGGTGTAATTGACTCTATGTAAACCAAACACCACTAATAATCCAATTAATGTAAATACGATTTGCTTAAATAAATAAAAACTTGTATTACCACGGTACATTTTATATGCCAATGAACCAGTTGCACTATATACTACCAATATAGAGATCAGTGATAATAAGATGACTAAACCCCAGATATATTTATCCCCTCTAGTTCTTTGGTCTAGATGTTCTCTCATCCCTCCAATAGAAGGCATTTGAGAAAATAACTTATCTGTAGTTTCTTTAAACATTATAATTCTTTTACGCTTTCTTTAAATTGCTGTCCTCTATCTTCATAGTTTTTAAATAAATCAAAACTTGCACAAGCTGGACTTAATAATACCACATCCCCTTTTTCGGCTAATTTAAAAGAAGCGTTGACAGCTTTTTTAGCAGAATCCACTTCAATAATTTGCGCAACCTTGTCCTTAAAGAATTCAATTAATTTTGAATTGTCTGTTCCCATACAAACAATTGCTTTTACTTTTTCCTTCACAAGATCTGCCACTAATGCATAGTCATTGCCTTTATCTACACCTCCTAAAATCAAAATAGTAGGCTTTTGCATGCTCTCTAAAGCATACCAAGTGCTGTTAACATTAGTCGCTTTACTGTCATTGATAAAATCAACGCCTTTCACAGTTGCAACAAATTCCATTCTGTGTTCCAAGCTGTGGAAATTGCTTACTGCTTCGCGAATTTTTTCCTTTCGGATACCAAGAGTGGATGCAGCAATGCTAGCAGCCATGGTGTTGTATGCATTATGCTTGCCTTTTAAAGCAAAATCATAAATACTCATAGTCACTCTTTCTTCTTGGATTTTTAACATCATTTGTTCATTCTTGATGTAGCCGCCTTTTTTTAATTCTTGTTTCATAGAAAATGGTAGTAGGTTAGTATTTGTAGTTAGTAGTTCTAGGTGTTTTACAACGACTTCGTCGTCTATACAATAAATAAAGCAGTCTTTTTCGGTTTGATTCTCAATAATTCTAAACTTGCTTTTGATATAATATTCAAATTGATAATTGTACCTGTCTAAATGATCTTCCGTAATATTCAATAGAATCGCAATGTCTGGTCTAAAGGTTTTTATGTCATCTAATTGAAATGAACTTACTTCAATCACGTATAATTTTTTTGGATCTACCGCAATTTGTCTAGCAAAAGAGAATCCAATATTGCCCACAATCGCTACATCTTGATCTGCCGTTTTGCAGATATGGTATAATAAAGAAGTTGTTGTGGTTTTGCCATTACTTCCAGTAATTGCAACAATTTTACTATCCCCTTTATATCTAAAGCCAAATTCAATTTCACTGATCACAGGGATTCCTTTTGCTCGTATTTGTTTTACCAATTCATTCTTCTCCGGTATGCCTGGACTTTTCATGACTTCATCTGCTTCTAATATTCTTTCTATATCATGTGTGCCAGATTCAAATGGAATCGCATTTGCTTCTAGTTCTGATTGAAATATTGGTTTGATCGCACTCGCATCAGACACAAATACATTGTATCCTTTTTGCTTTGCTAGCAAGGCAGCGCCTACACCGCTTTCTCCTGCACCCAATATGACAATTTTTGTAGCCAATTTATCTTGTTTTTAAGGTTAGGATAGATGTGATCACTAATAAAATGGTGATGATCCAAAAGCGAACTGCAATTTTACTTTCGTGGAAACCTTTCTTCTGATAATGATGATGTAATGGACTCATCAAAAACACACGGCGTCCTTCTCCGTATTTTTTCTTTGTGTATTTAAAATAGCCTACTTGAATGATGACACTTAGGTTTTCAATTAAAAACACACCACAAAAAATTGGAATCAATAATTCCTTACGAACAATGATAGCCAGTGAAGCAATGATGCCTCCTAAAGCCAAACTTCCTGTATCCCCCATAAAAACTTGCGCTGGATAAGCATTGTACCATAAAAATCCAATGCAGGCACCCACAAAGGCACCCACAAAAATGGATAACTCTCCCAAATTAGGAATGTACATTACGTTTAGATAATCTGCAAAAACATAGTTACCGCTTACGTACACAAAAACACCCAAAGCTGCACCTATAATGGCGCTCACGCCTGCAGCTAAACCATCTAGGCCATCTGTTATATTCGCTCCATTGGATACCGCTGTGATGATAAATGTGACAACTAAGATATAAACGATCCAAGTATATTTTTCTGCACCAGGACCCATCCAACTAATTAGCTTACTGTAATTAAACTCATGATTCTTGACAAACGGAATAGTTGTAATAGGCGTTTTTACTTTTACAAAACGACGCTCTTCGCCATTGATCGTTCTTACAACTACATCGGCACCTTTTGCAATCTTTTCGCCCTTTGCTAAACTAGCTGAAACACTGGTTGAAATAATTTCACGCTCAACGGTAACTGCATTGCTAAAATATAATGTCACACCAATAATAATTCCCAATCCAACTTGACCAATGACTTTAGAAATACCGGCCAATCCATCACTATTTTTCTTTTTGTAGGACTCTCCCTTTTCTTGTGCATCTTTTCTTGCACGGATTTTAAAATAATCATCTAAAAATCCAATGAGTCCTAGCCAAACAGTACATAATATCATCAATCGGATATAGACCTTGTCTAAGTTGGCAAATAATAGAGTTGGTATCAATACACTCATTAAAATGATGATACCCCCCATTGTAGGCGTTCCCTTTTTTTGTTGCTCCCCTGCCAATCCTAACTCTCTAACGCTTTCGCCAATTTGTTTATCCTGTAAAAACAAAATCATTTTTTTACCATAAACGGTCGCTATGAATAAAGATAATAAAATAGCCATGGCAATTCTAAAAGTCAAAAACTGAAAGATACCAATGCCAGGTATATCAAAAGACTTGTCTAACCATGAAAATAATTGGTACAGCATAGCAAATTATTTAGCGAATGAGTTGAAAATGTTTTGTAAAATTGCTTTATCATCAAAGTCATGTTTAACCCCTTTAATGTCTTGGTATTTTTCATGACCCTTTCCTGCAATCAAAATAATATCACCTGGCTTTGAAAAATTCACTGCTGCTTTTATGGCTTCGAAGCGGTCTAGGATGTTGACATACTTTCTTTTTGCAGCACTGCTTAATCCATTCTCCATATCCTTGATAATCTGATTAGGATCTTCGGAACGAGGATTGTCACTTGTAAAAATGACTTTATCACTCAGGTCACAAGCCACCTGTGCCATAATTGGTCTTTTGGTTTTATCTCTATCTCCTCCACAACCCGTTACAGTAATCACTGTTTCACCACCTTTTTTTAATTTCGCAATAGTCTCTAATACATTTTGTAGGGCATCCGGAGTATGCGCATAATCCACAATGCCAATTGTATTTTCGTCACTAATAATGTAATCAAACCTACCCTCAGCTCCTGTTAATGCGCTCAATACAGTCAATATGTTCTCTGAATTTTCTCCCAATTGAACAGCAACCCCATAGACCGCTAAAAAATTATAGGCATTGAATGTGCCTATCAATCTGCAATGCACTTCTACTTCATTTACATTCAATACCAATCCAGTCAATTGATTTTCTAAAATTTTACCTTTATAAGTAGCCGGAGCATGTAAAGCATAACTAAACTGTTTTGCTTTGGTATTTGCTAACATCACTGCACCATTTGAATCATCTAAATTGGTAATCGCAAATGCAGTTGTATTTAAATGATCAAAAAATATCTTTTTAACACGCACATATTCTTCGAATGTTTCGTGATAATCTAAATGGTCATGTGTGATATTGGTAAATGCGGCACCTGTAAATTGCAAACCAGTAATACGATGCTGGTGTATTGCATGACTGCTGCACTCCATAAAGACATGCGAACAACCAGCTGACACCATTTCTGCCAATAAAGCATTTAAGCGAATGGCATCTGGTGTGGTATGGGTTGCTGGAATAATACGATTCCCTATTTGATTTTGAACCGTACTTACTAATCCGCAGGTATAGCCCATCTCAGTAAATAACTTGAATAATAAAGTAGCCACCGTTGTTTTACCATTGGTGCCCGTCACACCTACTAATTTAATTTTAGTAGATGGCTGTCCATAAAATTGATGTGCCATCAAGGCAACAGCTTCATGGGTATTGGCTACTACGATATAAGTAATACCTGACTTTATTTCTGCAGGCAATTGCTCACACACAATCACTGTTGCGCCTTTTTCAATTGCAGTCGATATATATTGATGTCCATCTACTTTAACACCTTCAATAGCAATAAAAACAGTTCCACGCTGCACCAATCTAGAATCAATTTGTAAGTCAACAATCGCTTGATCGGTTGAACCTATGACTTCTCTCAAAGCAACGCCAAATAAAATATGTTGTAATGATGTTATCATATATTTAATTTAGTTCTATCGTTATTTGTTGTCCTCTTTGAATATATTGTCCTTGTAAAATACTTTGACGAATCACTTTGCCTTTTCCACTACATTTCACAATCAATCCTTTTTTCTCACATAACCATAAAGCATCTTTCAGTTTCATGCCACTGATATCTGGCATCGTACTATCAGAAGCCATTTGTAATTGTTGGCCTGCTTTTAAAGCCCTTCCAGAACCTTGCACTTTTGTCCAATCTGCATTGCTCGGAGTTGAATCCTGATAAGGCATTGATAATTGTTTTGCTATTGCATCCAAGGATGTTTTCGCAATCGTATAGTTGAATAATTGAGAATCTTTTAAATTAAAGCTTGGTGCTTTATCCATTTTATTTTGGATATAGGTAACATATAACCTATCCGCAATCTCTTTAAATACAGGACCCGCAACGGAAGCTCCATAAAATGGATAGGCATGTGGCTTGTTTTTTATAATCACCACAATCGTGTATTGAGGATTGTCTGCAGGAAAATATCCAGCAAATGAAGATTGGTAAATCTTATCTGCATAACCCTTATTGCCATTCGCAACTAAAGCGGTTCCGGTTTTTCCTGCAACTTTATACGGACTATTTTTAAATAAAGTTTTACCAGTTCCATTGATACAAACCCCTTCTAAAGCAATTTGAGCTGCTTTAATGGTTGCAGGACTATAGACTTGTGCATTGTATACTTTTGGAGTAATTGTTTTAATAATCCTGCCTTCTTCTTGAATACTATTCACTAAATATGGTCGCATCATCACGCCATTGTTCGCCACCATATTGTATACGGACAAAGTTTGTATTGGCGCAATTGCAATATTGTAACCAAATGCCATCCAAGGTAAAGTTGTTGGACCCCATAATTCATCGCCAGGTCGGGTAATTTGAGGACGACGCTCTCCCACCAAATCAATGCCTGATAAGGAATCCAATCTTAATCTTGAAAGGTGTTTAAAATAAGCGGATGGATTATTGGTATAATTATTCACTGCAATTTTTGCCATCCCTACATTTGAACTTTCTTCAAATGCTTCTAACACTGTTGCTTGAAATTTGCCATGCTTTTCTGAATCATATACTGTTCGGCCTGCTACCTGCCAAACACCCCCTTCTAAATTGATAGAAGTATTTAAGGTCACTTTCCCATCTTCTAAGGCTTGCATTAATGTCACCAACTTAAATGTGGATCCTGGCTCAGAAGGCGTGATCGCATAATTTAAATCCTCTGCATAATAGCCTTCTCTTATCTTTCCTAAATTTGCAATCGCTTTAATCTTACCTGTTTTCACTTCCATCACCATCGCTACGCCATGTTGCGCTTCATTGCCAATCATCATTTTCATCAAGGCATTGGTCGTTACTTCTTGGATATATACATCTAGTGTACTCACAATGTCTTTTCCTGTTTCAGGTTCAATTTCAAATTCGCCCTCTTGCACTGGAACGGTTACGCCGCCTGCAATAGCTCGAACCAACTGCTTTCCATTACGACCGTTTAATACCGTATCATAGGATAATTCTAAACCTACTTTATTTTGATCTCTCGCTAATCCTATGGTTCTGTAACCCATATTTTGATAAGGATTCAAACGAATATTTCTTTCTTGTGCAATAAAACCACTCTTATACCTTCCTAAACGGAATAATGGAAATTTAGCCATTTGCAAATACTGCTTATAGCCTACTTTTTTTCTTAATTCATAATTTGCTTCTCTAGCCTCAAAAGCTTTAGTGAGTCCATCTTTATAGACACTTGCAGATTGATCTTTAAATAGATCGGCTAAAGCAATACTTAATGAATCAATATTTTCTCTAAATGACTTACCCGCTTTTTCATGCAATGGTTCTACTCTAAAATCAATATAAATATCAAATTGAGGCACATTGGTACTCAACATCTGCCCATCTTCACTATAAATTGTACCTCTATCTGCAGGAATTTCAATGATGCGTTGATGTAAGCTATCACTTAAGCCTCTCCAATAAGCACCTTGTACTTGTTGAATGTAAAATGCCTTGCCTAAAATACAAAGACAAACAACTACGACTAAAATATAGCTTAAATAAACTCTCCAAAGTATGTCGCGTTTTACATCCATTAGTTGGCTTTATTTTTTTCGTTATTAAGATCAAAACGTTTTTCCAATGGGATGCGTATAGACATATCCTTAGCTATTTGTAAGCCATAAGGCGCCATTGCCTTTTCAATATTGATTGCTTCGCTCTTAAGCATTAAATCTGCTTTAAGTGTTTTGTACTCAAATTGCAGTTGCTTGATTTCCTTCTTAGTAGAATTGATTTTACGGATTGACTTATCTGTCAAGTGTCCATTAGCGATATAAAGTATCGCTAGTATTGCCAAGAACAAAAAATAACTAATGTTCATGACAACCCATTCGTAGTTAAGCATGCTAATGATAGCAGACTTAGAGTTGTTTTTTACGGGTACGGACATACGGTTTATACTCTTTCGGCAGCGCGCAATTTTGCACTTCTGCTTCGATTGTTTTCTTTCATCTCTTTTTCAGAAGCCACAACAGGTTTTTTTGTTATGATCTTCCAAAGCACTTCTTTCTTAATGGAAAGAAACGGGTTGGTCACATCGTCTTCATCAGGTCCTACTTTGAATGCGTTTTTCACCATGCGATCCTCGATAGAGTGGAACGTAATAATCACTGCTCTTCCTCCTTCTTGAATCAGCTCTGGTAATTGTGTTAAAAATTCGTTCAACACAATCATCTCCTCATTCACTTCCATTCGGATAGCCTGGAACACTTGTGCCCAATATTTATTTGGATTCCCTTTTACTACTGGCGCAATTAAAGTTTTAAAATCTTGTACGGTAGATAACTTCAATAGACGTCTTTGTGTGACAATATGTTTCGCTAGGGTCTTAGCGTTGGTGACTTCACCATATTGCTCAAACATTTTATGTAGTGCTGCTTCTGTATAGCTTTCTATAATTTGCGCTGCTGTTCTTGTT
>JBIKJM010000122.1:0-5116 GCA_044360985.1 Sediminibacterium sp.
ACACAGTTCGTTTTGTAGATAAAGCCAATGCAGAAATTATCATCACCGGAAGAACAAAACATTTTTTAAGTTTGGTGGGAGAACATTTGAGTGTAGACAATATGAATAAAGCCATTCAGTTGGTGAGTGAGGAATTGAATTTGTCTATCCCAGAATTTACTGTAACTGGTGAGCCAGATGGAAACTTTTTTGGACATCATTGGTATGTGGCATGTGATCAAACTATTGACGAAATATTATTAGCAGAAAAAATTGATGAAAAACTAATTCAGCTCAATGACGATTACGAGATTGAACGAAAAAATGCACTTAAGTCTATTAAAGTATCTGTGCTAAAAGAGAATTGTTTTATGGGATTCATGGAAAGCAAGGGTAAAATTGGCGGACAGCATAAGTTTCCGAGAGTTTTGAAAGGTGGTATGCTTACAGATTGGAAGCTATTTATTAAAAATCAAAGCCAATGTTAGTTGACCCTATTTTAAAAGGTGTGCTGTTGGGTTTTATTTTAAGTATTTCCATTGGGCCTGTCATTTTCGCAATTATCAAACAAAGCCTTACTAATGGCAAGCGCTCTGGTTATGCATTTGTAGCAGGAGTTTCTAGCAGTGATTTTATTTTACTTTTTATTTGTAATTTTTTTACTTCTTTATTTAATCTTGTACTCAGCCACAAATCAACGATTGCTTTAGCAGGTGCAGGATTTTTATTCTTGATGGGTTTATATACTTTGTTCTTTAAAAAAATGAAATTAGAAAACATGGGCATCGACGGCGCCCATAAAACAGTTAGCATTAAAAACCTCCTCTCTTCTTATTTTTCTGGGTTCTTAATGAATACGCTTAATCCTAGTGTATTTTTATTTTGGTTTGCATGGACAGCAGCCATTAATACGAGTGCGGACGATACGCCCAATCCAGTTCAATATAAATTAATTGTTTTTGGAACCTGTCTTGGATTTGTATTATTATCTGATTTAATCAAGGTGTTTTTAGCTGGAAAACTAAGACCTAGATTAACTGAAAAAAACCTTCTTTGGATCAATCGTGTTTCTGGTATGATCATTTTAATCTTCAGCGCTGCGCTTTTATATAGTGCACTATTGATCTATTAATTTATATTGATCTTTCTTTTACAAACATTTATACATTTTTAGTCTTTTTTGGTTGGCTTTATTGTAATTTAGACTTGTGAAAAAAATAACCCTTTTGTTTTTTTGTACTTGCCTATTGGCATTGGCTAATATAGTGGTAGCACAATCCGGTAACGTACTTATTTTAAAAGATAGAGGCGTCACCATCAAGTCTTTTACAAAAGACAACTACATTCAATTTGAATTTAGTAATCGCCAATGGATTACAGGACAAATTCAGTGGGTTAAAAAAGACTCTTTACGGGTTAAGCAATATGCGCTCCAAACTACTATGACTGCTTATGGCACTTATGGACAAGATACTTTAAGATTAGGAACACTCACATTGCACATCAACGAGATTCGAGCATTTGCGAAAGACAAGGGTCGTTATCAAAGTGTTTTTGCCAATGGTACTTTTTTAAAAGTGGGCGGCGTTTTATATAGTGGATTAAACATTACCAATTCTATTATCAATAAAGAGAATGTGTTTAGTTCAAAAAATATGCCTTCTATTGCAGGTGGAATTGTGTCCTATTTTATTGGCAGATGGATGGCTAAAAAAAATCCACCTTACAGACCAATTGGAAAAAGATTTAGTGTAGAAATTTTGTAAGCTTGGGCTAATTTTAAAAAGAAATTACATTCATTATAATTGATTTACATTTTGATTAAAAAGATTAAGCGTATCATTTGGTATCTGTTTATTAGTTCATTACTCTATGTAGTCATTTTGCGTTTTGTATTTCCACCCATTACCATTACCCAGTTCACTAATGTATTTGGCTTAGGATTAAAGAGAGACTATATTACCTGGGAGCAGCTTTCATATAATATTAAACTAGCCGCAATAGCTAGTGAGGATCAGGCTTTCCCCGATCACATAGGTGTAGACTGGGAGGCCATGGAAAGAAGCTTCAAATCAAAAAAGAAAAAAAAGAAATCTAGAATTCCACTAGGAGGAGGCGCTAGTACCATTACACAACAGGTTGCTAAAAATGTATTCTTGTGGCAGGGCGGAAAATATGATAAATACATTCGCAAACTACCAGAATTTTATTTTACTTTTTTAATTGAAATCATCTGGGGTAAAGAAAGAATTTTAGAAATGTATTTAAATGTGATCGAAACCGGTCCTGGTTGTTTTGGTGTTGAAGCGGCCGCGCAACATTTTTTTAAAAAATCAGCAAAAAATTTGACGCGGGCAGAAGCTGCAATGATTATAGCAGGCCTTCCTAATCCCAAGAAATTCACAGCGCGACCAATGACAAAAAGAGTTGCGTGGCGTTATCCACAAATACTAAGAGAAATGAACAATTTAGAAGGAGACGAAGACGTTCGTGATTTAATTAGAAAAAAATAGCAGGGTTTATCCACCTGTTCATGCACAATTTTTTTATTTGAATCTAGGTATTGTGTATAAACCGGGCCCACTTGTGTATTATATTTAGCTTTTAAGTTTTGGGTAAATTTTCCTCTATTAATTGAATCGCATTTGATGTGCGCTGTGCACCGACTCCAGAGACAATCCCCCATGGCGTATTTTGATTGATCAAAAGTTCTTTGTAGAGGGTAAACAATTCAATTCTAGGTCCAGCATCTGGATATTCACGCATCTCGTCTGCAGTCCAAGGTAGGTCTATATCACAGAGTAAATAAAGATCATAACTACGTTGATTGATTTGCTCTAAAATATAGTGATGACAATTATTAAAAACATATTCACACCATACTTTCATCACATACATATCTGTATCGACAATTAACTTCTTTGTAGTTGCCTGACTTATATTGTCAGCATTATTTTGTTCTAATAGTTCAATAGCTTTTTCTTCATTTTTGATTTGACCCTTTGAGATGGTTAATAAATCATCATAGGTATACTTGGTTCCATGTTCGGATAAATACTGTCTTGCATACTCGGGTGTCCAAATAGTTTGATAGTGCGCCGCAAGTGCAGCACAAAGTGTTGACTTGCCTGTTGACTCTGGACCTAGTACTACTATTTTTTGGATTGGTCTCATTGCTTCGCTTTTTTATTCCAGGTAATTAAACCTGCAATTGCTAAAATTAATAAAACTATAAATTGAAAACTAGTAAACGCATACCCTTTGATAAAATAAAGTGGTATCGATGTAATATTCGTGATAATCCACCAGATCCAACTTTCCACCTTCTTCTTCGCCATCAACCACATCGCCGTATAAGCAGATGCACTTGCTAATGCGTCAGCCCAAGGAATCGCATCTGGCGCAAAGTTATTTTTTAAAAATTCTAAAACAAAAAACAAGATGGCATAAAATCCTATAAATACCAATACCTGTTTGAGTCTTTGTCTGGTATTGCTTGTAGTAATCTGTAATGCATTGGTGACTTGATCTTCTTTTTTTCTTGACCACCAATACCAGCCATAGATGCTCATTATGGTATAATATAAATTCACGCTTGCCTCTCCTAATAAATGTCCTTTAAAACTTAGATAAATAAATAGGCTTGTGTTAATGATGCCAGTTGGGAATACTAAAATATTTTCTTTGCGGCTATACCAAACCGAAACAATACCCATGATCACCGCAATCGCTTCTATCCAAGTTGTTTGAATTAAACCATTATATACTGCTATAAAAAACTCATTCATAAACTAGGGTGCTTTCATTTTTTCTAATTGTAATTCCATTCTAAACATCTCGTCACGTAGTTTTGCAGCCTCCATAAAGTCCATCGCCTTAGCCATTTTTTCCATTTGCTTTTTAGTTTGCAAAATCGCTTTTTCCATTTGAGGAATGGTTTCGTACTGACTATTAGGTTCGGCTACCATATTCAATCCATCGGTGGTGCGTATATTGATATTGTCTTGGCTAAATCCTTTAATATCCAATACCGCTGTTTGCTTCATCACCTGTTCTATTGATTTTACAATAGTGGTGGGTGTAATATTATGTGCTGTGTTGTACTGAATCTGTTTTACTCGTCTACGATTGGTTTCATCCATTGTTCTTTGCATGCTCATGGTTATTTTATCGCCATAAAAAATAACACGACCACGCACGTTTCTTGCTGCACGTCCCGATGTTTGGGTTAAAGATTTTTCATTTCTTAAAAATCCTTCTTTATCCGCATCTAATACAACCACCAAAGAAACTTCTGGTAAATCCAAGCCCTCTCTTAACAAATTCACGCCCACTAACACATCAATCACGCCTAGCCTTAGTTCTCTCAATATTTCCACACGCTCTAATGCATCTATATCACTGTGGATATATTTAGATTTAATATTAATTTTTGATAAATAGCGATCCATCTCCTCAGCCATCTTTTTAGTTAAAGTGGTCACCAGCACACGATCGCCCATATCTACCTGCATAGCTATCTCGTCTAATAAATCATCAATCTGATTTTTTGTTGGACGCACTTCGATTGGTGGATCTAATAAACCGGTTGGACGTACCACCTGCTCTACAATTAATCCGTCTGTTTTTTCTAGTTCATATTCACCCGGCGTTGCGCTCACAAAAATAGTTTGGCCAATCACCCTTTCAAACTCATTAAAATTAAGTGGCCTATTATCAATCGCGCTTGGAAGTCTAAAACCAAATTCAACTAAATTCATTTTTCTACTTCTATCCCCACCATACATTCCTGTTATTTGTGGTATCGTTACATGACTTTCGTCAATGACGCATAAAAAGTCTTTTGGAAAATAGTCCAATAAGCAGAATGGCCTTGTGCCCGGCTTTCGTCGATCAAAAAATCTTGAATAGTTTTCGATCCCCGTACAATAACCCAATTCTCTAATCATCTCTATATCATATTCAACTCTTTCTTTTATCCTCGCCGCCTCTTGGTGTTTACCTACAGATTTAAAATATTCCACCTGTGCACGCAATTCATCCTGAATTTCAATAATAATTTCTTGTAGCATTTCCTTTGGTGCCATGTATAAATTTGCAGGAAAGATAGCCGCGTTCTCCATGGGCTCAATTCTTT
>JBIKJM010000227.1:0-5102 GCA_044360985.1 Sediminibacterium sp.
TTTTAATTTCCTGATAGTCACATACTCAATCATCGCATTATAGTTGCATCTTTCGTCGAAAAGGGGAGCCACACTGGACAAGCCATCAGAAATGATGGCTTTTTCTTTGTCTATCAGTGTGTTAGGCTAGTTGCATCTTTTATATTTCAAGAATATGGGTTTTATAAAAGGATACAACCTCTTACCTATTATTTTTCAATTTTGTATTCAGGAAATTTAATGCTTCTTCAATCCAATCTTGTTTTTCAGTAAGGTAAATGTTGGGTTTAATACCAATCCCATCAATACCTGCTCCTATATCTATTCTACGGCTACGAGTGGTTGGCGACCAAAGTCTATAGGGCATATCACAAAAATCAGATTCTCTTAAATTAGAATAATCTAATGTTCCCGATGTATTTTGTCCCATCAATGTTGCCTTTTTACTCTGAATGGCTTCAAGCAAAAATTGTTCAGTAGAACTAGCGCAACCCTCATTAATTAGAATTACCACATTCTTAGGGAATAGCAGCGGTGTATAGCTTGAATCTATATAGTCTTCAACGATATTTACATTTTGGTTTAGCTTCAGTTTAAGTTTATCTACCATTTTTTGATATTCTGCTTTATTATCCGATGGTAAATTAGAGTCTTGTAGCATCAATTCCCAACCTTTTATATTATCGTTTGAAGCGTACATATCCACGCCTATCCCTTTTATTGGTTGCGTGTATAAATATGGAGAAATAATATAGTACACATCATCACTACCACCTCCATTATTTCTTAAATCCAGAATAAGGTTTGATGATTTTGATAAATTAACTTTGTTTGAAGCAAATAAAGAATCTATGGTAGGTTTTGATTCCCAACTGAAACTTGGTATATTAAAGTATATGGTACTTTCGTTCAGAAGTTTGGCTTCGAAATTATAATTTGTTTTATTAACGATTTCTCTACCATTCTTAAAGAACCCACTTATCAACTCACCGTCCTTTGGTTTTATAGTAGCAAAGGCTAACATATTAGAGGAGTTATACAATAAAAAATATTCTTTTGCTGATTTTTCTTTGAGTTCGGCTAAAACACTGCCATTTTCAAATTTACTATCGCTTGATTTTATTACCACAGCAACATAATCTCTAAAAGGATTTTTGTTTTTAAGAACCGCAATTGAAAAGCCTTCGCCTTTTTTGGTGTAAATGCCCTCTATTCCTTTTGCGCTTTCTAATTTCTTTATTAGCGCCTCGCTTACCGCAAGCTTTTCAATTGGAAAATCAGTTTGAAGTTTTTGAGGTTGTATTTTCTCTATTGCTTCTGTCTTCAATCCAGTATACAAATGATTATCATTAAAATAACTCATCCACTGGTTAATAACAAAATAGCATTGCATCTTATTTTTAGCTTGTGCAGCAACGTGCTCTTTATCCGCTGTAAAGTCTTTGTATTTATTAATGTTACTTGTTTTCACCTTGTCTTTAAAACCAGCATAATTTGATTCCAAATGGTTTTTAATTTTTGAAAATTCTTCTTGGCAGTTGCATTGTGCCTGCATTAAAAATGGAATGCCTAAAAAGGCGATTGTAATGAATAATGATTTCATATTAGCTTGTTTAATTTTTAATAAAAGACGAATATTAAATAAAAAAGGTCGCATACTGTTTCTATTTTTCTTCTACTTGTATAATTTTCTCTTTAAACGAATTAACCTCATAAATGTTACATTATCTTTTAGAAAATAAATTAAATTCTCAATTTTCTGATAGTCAAATACTCAATCATCGCATTATAGTTGCATCTTTCGTCGAAAAGGGGAGCAACTTGAAAAAAGAGGTCATTTCGACCTCTTTTTTTGTTTAAAAACCATCATAACTTTCTGTAAAGAGACATTTTTTGTGGTTGCAACTTTTTAAACTTTTTAATCATAGGTTTAAGATAAAGTTGCAGCCCAAAGTCATTTTTCGCTTGATTTTAATGAAGTCCTAATTTTTCAATTCGATTTCCAACGGTCATTTGTTTCATTTCCGTTTCCAGTGATTGAAAGTCTTCTCTTTGAACTGATTTTACAAAACTTCCTTCATTTAGCAAATTGATTTCGTCGCACGTATCACTTAGGGTGGAGAAAATATGAGAGGATATAATAACAGTCTTTCCGAGCTTTTTTAAGGTATGAATAATCTCTGTTAAGAGTATGTTACTTTCTATGTCAACTCCGTTAAATGGCTCGTCAAGTATAAAGTATTCATTACGTTGTAATAAAATGGCTGTTAATGCTAACTTCTTCTTCATTCCTGTTGAATATGTCGTTGCATATTGGTTTAATGGTAAGTCAAAGACGTTTCGGCTTTCAATATCATTTATAGGCATCTTCCTCGCATTACAAAGCAATTGGATATACTCTTTCCCTGTAATTTTTTCAAAAAAGAACGGCTCTGTAAGTAATAAGCCAAGATGATTTTTTAGTGGATTGTGGCTAGAATTTATAATCCCGTCATACTTTTCTAATCCTGCTATACACCGAAAAAGAGATGTTTTTCCAGCCCCATTTTTACCTACAATGCCATAAACTTTTCCTTCATCAAATTCGATATTGATATTTTTTAGAATAGTATGATTTCCATAACTCATCGTTAAATCTTGAATTGTTATCATTTCAATATGTTTTTAAGACGTTTTTCGGCTTTATAAAATAAGATTGGAGTTAAAATAATAAGCATAGGGGGGAGCGATAGGCAAAGCGCTAGAAGTATGCCATTGGGGATATTTATTTCATTTGGGTAAGAGGAATACTTGGTTACTATGGCACAAATTACCCACCCCCAACCAATCAGCAAGAAGATGAAGAGGAGGCCTATACTTTGTTGGAAATAAAATGAAAGTAATACCACTATTGGAATTGCGAGTGCCGAGGAATATAGGAGTGCTGTTTTTATTTTATTTAGTAAGAAGTTTCTCGGATTGAGACTGTAGTTCCAAACAAAGTATTCGTTTTCTGTGGATAAATAAAAACTCAATGATGAGCCAAAAACAATCATCAATGAGAATATACCTAAGTTGAAGTTATTTACGTTCGCGGCTATGATTACAAGTGCATACGCTATTATAAATAAAGGGAAAGTATTTCTATACCCAGTTGTAAATTCAAATGGCCTTTTAGAAAAAGGGGTATAAATGGTGTAATTGAATGTAGTACGAAAATTTAAAAGCGCTAAAATTATTGATAAAAGTAAAATGAATGCAATGGGTATAATAAGTTGTTTGTAAAGTAAAAATGATACGAATGGTATGGTGCAAATTAGATTTTCGGCTATTCTAATTTTTTTAAATTGGTTGTCCCCAAAACAAATAGTTAAAAATTCACATCGCCGCGTTTCCGAAAGTCTTCCAACAAGATTTATGTAGAGAAATGGAAATATATATACTGCAAATTCCGTCGTTTTGAATAGATAAGTCGAGAGGAGATAAAAACCTATTGTTAAAATGAAATAGGCGAATATTGGCACAACTCCTGCATCCCGGAACCGGCGATTTGTCATAGTAAATTGAAGTGCAAAATATTCTTTCATTTGTTGTTTTCCTTGTATCAAGGATTATAAGGTGTAAAATAAAAGAATTAAAGATAATACTTCCCTATAAATTACATTAAAGGAGTTTTTCAATTATGAAATCAGGCCCTATGTTTACTTGAATTTGCAAGCTCAAACAAAGAAAACGGCTGCAACATTCCACCTATTAAGGGAGCACTCAAAAAAAGCCTTGCATTTTGCAGGGCTTTTTTTGAGTCCATCAGTGAGTTATGCTAGTTGCATCTTTTCTTATATTTACCATATGAAAACACTTCTTGTTTTTTAATTTTAGGATATGAACTCAAACGCTCAAAAATTGAAGCCAGTTACTAAAGTAGAGTCTGTCATCATTGATTATAATGACAGTAAGGTTAAAGCAAATAAACTAACTGTCCATTCTGAAATTCCAATGGGCATTGAGCGTGCTTGGGATAATGTAAAAACACCCGCCTTATTAAAGTTCGTAGCAAAGGGAATGATAAAATTCAAATTTGTGGATGGAGATTTTCCAAGACAATGGGAAGTTGGGCAAACCTATGGGTTTAAGACCCTTGTATTCGGCATTATTCCTTTCGGAGGAATTCACTATCTTTTAGTAGATAAAATTGACAATAGTAATTATACATTATCTACCAAAGAATGGGATAATGGGGCAAAAGTTTGGAATCACCTTATAACAATAAGAAAGTTGGGTGATGATAAAATCTATTATGAAGACTCAATTACTATTTATGGGGGAATGATGACCGGATTTATTACTTCTTTTGCTAAGAGGTTTTATGAACATCGCCAAAAAAGATGGCTGATAGTCGCTCTAGAGAATCTTAAATTTGGTCAATAATCCGTAATAACTTTTTAAATACTCATTAGGTAGATATGAAAATACACACAACAATGCCTGATAGGCTAAGCCCCTTTTTTCTTGAAGAATTAGAAATTGCGGATAGATATTTCTCAATGAAAGATTTCAGGTCAAGCTGGTACCATCTTGAACGTGCTCATATTCTTGGCCAACCTTATCCTTATCATCACACGCTGGTTCATTGGAAAATGTTACTCTTTGGTATCAAAATAAAAGATGTAAGGGAAATTATTGGTCAAATTCCGCGCCTATTTGTGGGTGGTGTAAAATCTTTTGTTGGCGAAATTCCTGTTGGAAATACCGGTGGTGCAAATGTGCCACCACTTAAAAGTATGGATATACCTGAAGAATTGAAAAAAATTATTGAGGAGAATAAGTAAATCAAAATACTACCTACTGCAAATAAATAGGAAGTTCAACCTTTAATTTCCTAACAGTAGCATACTCAATTAACGAATTATAGCTGCAACTTTCGTCAATTAGGGGAGCAGATATAAAAGGGTTATACTTTGATAGTATGACCCTTTTAACTTAAATCCTTTTAAGAATTGAAAAGGGTATTATTCTTAGTAAAAGGGCAATTAACTTCCACCTCTTTGTGATATAAAGAACTTGTTTCTTTTCCTTTATGGCTTCAAATATTTGTTCAGCAGCTTTTTGAACAGGAGCTACCCAAAAGAGACCTTCACCTTTCG
>JBIKJM010000123.1:0-5054 GCA_044360985.1 Sediminibacterium sp.
GGCGTTGCGAATCTCAGCTCTTTGCCAGAACTCTCTTGAATCCGTGCCTTGGAAAGGAACACTGTCTTTTTGAGATTGGTGAATGAATATGCCAAAGCGTTTTTTCATCACTTGGTCTGGGCTCATTGGAACAGCCATCTCAATTTCAGAAATATCCCATTCTTGCCAAGCGCCTTTATACAACCAAACCCAACAATCTTTAACCCAAGCATCACCGGCAGCTTTTAATCTACGCATACTTTCAAATACCACATCTAAACAAACTTTATGGGTGCCATGTGGATCGGCTAGATCACCTGCACAAAATACTTGGTGGGGCTGAATTTTGCGTAATAGTGCCATGGTCAATTCAATATCTTTTTCGCTCAAAGGTTTTTTATCAATCATACCCGTTTCATAAAAGGGGAGATCCATAAAATGATAATTATTTTCCGAGATACCTACATACCTGCAAGTAGCTTTGGCTTCACATCTTCTAATTAAACCTTTGATGGCTCTAATTTCTGCTGTATCTAAATGATTGCTTGCTTTGTTTGCTAAAAAAGCCCTTGCATTGGTAAGGATCTCTTGGCTCTTTTTATTATCGATTCCAAATAGGTCTTCAAAACCAACAGCAAAATCTAAAAAACGAGTGACAAATTCATCTGTCACGGCAATATTTCCGCTAGTTTGATAAGCCACATGTACATCATGGCCTTGATCGTGTAAGCGCATGAATGTGCCACCCATACTAATGATGTCATCGTCTGGATGTGGAGAGAATAACAATACTTTTTTAGAATGTGGTTCACTTCGTTCAGGATGAGCAGGTATCACCGCATTAGGTTTTCCACCAGGCCATCCCGTAATGGAATCACGTAACATATAAAACACCTGCAGATTAATATCGTACACCGATTCTTTAATCACCAATAAATCAGATAAGCTATTCTCTTTATAGTCATCAGATGTTAAGCTTAAAACCGTTTTATTTAATTTCAAGGCTAAATCAATTACCGCCTTTTTAATCATTTGAGGTGTCCAATCGTTTGCTCCAGTCAACCAAGGTGATTTATGTCTTGTAAGTTCTGTAGCAGCTAATTCGTCAATTACAAAAGTACAGTCATCATGATTTTGTAAGACACTAGCAGGTATTTGCTCCGTGATAATTCCTTCCACAGCTTTCGCAACAATATCAGCTTTGTTACTCCAAGCAAGTAACACAATTTTTTTTGCTTTCATGATACTGCTAATACCTACGGTGATAGCTAGTTTCGGCACTTTATTTAAATCATGCCATTCGTATACATTGGCTAGTCTTGTTAATTGATCCAAATGAATTACTCTTGTTTTAGAGTGAAAACTAGAACCAGGTTCATTGAAACCAATATGCCCATTTTTACCAATCCCTAATATTTGTAAATCAATGCCTCCTAATTTTTCGATAGCTTGTTCGTAAGCAACACATTTTTCTTTTAATTCATCCATATCCCATTCTGAACTTGGTATATGAATATTTTTTGGATCAATATCAATATGGTTGAATAAATGACGATGCATAAAACTCCAATAACTTTGATAGGCATCTCTTGGAATAGGGTAGTATTCGTCCAAATTTACTGTGATCACATTTTTGAAACTAAGCCCTTCTTCCTTATGCAATCTTACCAATTCTTTATATAATAAAATTGGGGTTGCGCCCGTTGCCATTCCTAAAATACATGGTAAACCTTTAGCTTGTTTATCTTTAATTAACTGGGCAATTTGAGCTGCAACTGCGTTTGATCCAGAAGCCACATCTTTATAAATCTTTACCGGAATTTTCTCAAATGATTCAAGCATAATTATGAATTGTAAATGTGAATATTAAAGTTATAAAAAAGGCCTCAATAATGAGGCCGTTTGGTTAATCAACTTTGTTGATTTTAATCATATTAGTTGGTAAATGTAATTGAATAGGGGTGCTGCCTGTATTTACAACCACATCTCCCGTATTTACAAAACCTTGTGTTTTAAGTAATTGAATTTGATCTTTAATGATCTCATCTAAGCTTTCTTCTTTATCATAGTAGAAAGCCTTCACACCCCAACTCAATGACAATTGATTCACTAAACTTTTTTGCTTTGTGAAGATGAATAAGGGAGATCTAGGACGGAAACTGCTTAACATAAATGCAGTATAACCACTCTGGGTCATCCCTACGAGTGCATTTGCATTGCTATCTTCCGATAATTTAGAGGCATTGTAACAAACCGCATCACTCAAGAAAGAAGGCGAGTGGGGCTGTGGCTTTAAATCTTCTGAACGATTGTATTTGTATCCATTTTCTTCTACTTCAGAGATGATTTTACGCATTGTTTCAATCACCAATACAGGGAATTGACCTGTTGCAGTTTCACCACTTAACATCACAGCATCAGCTCCTTCAATCACCGCGTTGGCAACGTCTGTGATTTCTGAACGGTTTGGTTTTACTCTGTCAATCATAGATTCCATCATTTGTGTTGCCACAATCACTGGTTTCGCTCTATGAATACATTTTCTAATCAATTCTTTTTGGATCAAAGGAATTTTCTCTACTGGTAATTCAACACCTAAATCACCACGTGCAATCATAATGGCATCACTTGCAATAATGATATCACGGATATTGGTTAAAGCCTCTGGCATTTCAATTTTTGCAATAATTTTAGCGTTGCTTTTATGTTCGTTTAAAATCGCTCTTAACATTTCAATATCAGCCACACGCTTCACAAAGCTTAATGCAACCCAGTCAAGCTCTTCTTTAATAATGAATGCAGCATCTTCTAAATCTTTTTCCGTTAATGCCGGTAAAGAAATTTTTGTATCAGGTAAGTTGATTCCTTTTTTTGAAGATATGATGCCTCCCAAGGTTACTTTTACTTTTACGTCACCATTGGATTCTACACTATGCACCATCACTTCAATCTTACCATCATCAATCATGATGGTATTTCCTACAACCACATCTCCTGCAAGGTTAGGGTAGGATACATATATTTTTTCAAGGGTACCAACACATTTTGTATTAGTGAATGTTAGGATATCGCCTTCTTTTACTTCTAAACGATTATTTTCAATTTCACCTACTCTTAATTTAGGGCCTTGTAAGTCACCTAAGATGGCAACTGTACAATTTAATTCTTTGTTGATGCCTCTAATATGATCAATGATTTTCTTTTTGTCTTCATGCGTCCCATGTGAAAAATTTAATCTAAATACGTTCACACCTGCAATCACTAAATTTTTTAATTGGTCATAGGTTTCACAAGCTGGACCAACTGTTGCAACGATTTTTGTTTTATGGTGTGTCTGTTTGTAAGTGGATGTGCTCATTGTAATAATTGGGGATGTTTTTTCTTTTTATATTTTAACTAGCTAAGATTTTTACAATCTTTAACCACTCTTCTGAAATTTTTTGCTTTGCTTTTACAGCGTTATCTAGCGGGGTGTATTTCATTTTATTGTCCGCTATACCTACCATGACATTGTGCGTTCCATTCAACAAGCATTCTACCGCATGATAGCCCATTCTGCTTGCAATCAAACGATCTAAACAGGTTGGCGCGCCTCCTCTTTGAATATGCCCTAAAATACAGACACGTATATCTGCATTTGGCAGTTTAGTTTTTAAAAAGTCCCCCACTTGATTTCCGCCACCAAATTCATCCCCTTCGGCAACTACAATCAGGTTTACTAATTTTCTACGCTTTTCTTTTTCGGTTAAATTTGCAACTAACGCCTCCATATCTGTTTTTGATTCAGGAATCAAAATATTTTCCGCACCAGTGGCAATACCACTATGCAAAGCAATATAGCCGGCGTCGCGTCCCATCACTTCAACAACAAATAATCGATCATGCGCATCTGCAGTGTCTCTGATTTTATCAATCGCTTCTACAGCAGTATTGACTGCAGTGTCAAAACCAATAGTGAAATCACTACCGGCAATGTCTTTATCAATGGTGCCTGGTAACCCAATACACGGAATATCAAATTCGTTACTAAATTTTTGTGCCCCTTTGAAACTTCCGTCTCCACCAATTACAACGATGCCATCGATCCCTCTTTTTTTAAGATTTTCGTATGCAATCTTTCGTCCTTCTGGTTCAAAGAAATCTTTACTTCTTGCTGTTTTTAAAATGGTGCCACCTCTTTGTATAATATTGGCAACTGATTTTGAATCCATTTGAAAGATATCATCATCAATCATTCCATTGTAGCCTCTAGTCACCCCAAAAACCTCTAACCCATGATACAATCCTGTTCTTACAACAGCTCTAATAGCAGCATTCATACCAGGGGCGTCACCACCAGAGGTTAAAACAGCAATTTTATGTACTTTTTTTGTAGACATATTGGTTCAATTTGTCATTTAATGGGTTGATTTACAATCGTAAACCAATTGGTTACCAAAAGAACGGAGCCCCAAAATTAAACAATTGAAAGCAATTAACAATTGATTTTATGAACAGATTGCGATTAACCTTTTATGAACTTATTATTTCCCTTCTAAATCCAACAATTCACTGAATAATTGGTCATATTCTTGATTCATTTGTTGGAGTGCTTCTTGTTTGGATTGATAGTCTTTTTCTATTAATTGAAATCCAGCTATATCAGTATAAATGGATGGGTCAGCCATTTTTAATTCAATTGCTTTTAAATTGGACTGATTTTGCCCCATTTTTTCTTCTAATTGTGCAATTTGCTTTTGTAATTTCTGCACTAATTTTTGATGTTCTTTGTCAATTGGGCCGGTTTTTATTTCCTTCACCACTACTGGCTCAACTTTTTTTTCGACAGGTTTTGGGATTGGTTTGGGTGCTTCAGGATTGGCTGCTTTTTGCTTTGCCATTCTTTCTTTCCATTCAACCCATTCGTTATAATCTCCTTTGAATTCTATGATTTGCTCGTCTTCAATTTCCCAAATCTTATTCGCCGTTTTTGAAATAAAATAACGATCGTGACTTACCAAGATAATAGAGCCATCATATTTTGTCAAGGCTTCTGCTAAGAGTTCCACTGTGGCCATGTCAAGGTGATTGGTAGG